>CANQPC010000019.1 GCA_947625625.1 uncultured Bacilli bacterium | reverse complement strand
TTGAGGTCAAAAAAACGAGATATAAAATCCCGTTAATGTTTAGAAATTTTTGAGACATTTTCAAAAACTATTGACATTATTTTATGAATGGTAATACGTATGTTTGTTAGTGTAAATAATCATAATCACAAGTAAAATAAGCCTTTACAGGCAAAATGAAAAAAATGTCAAATTATCCTTGACTGTTTAATCAATAATATATATAATTACAGCGTGGTAAATGCATAAGGTGTTTCTCTCTTTTTTGCCGATATTTCGGAAGGAAGGAGTGATTTTGTGAGGTTGAAGTTTTCTAAAAAGGAGGTTTTGACTTGGAATTAGTTGTGGCTTATGCCATGACGATCCTTGCTATTGTTGTCTATCTAGGCAGCAATAGCCGCAAGAAATAAAAAAGGAGCACCAAAGGGGGTGCTCCAATAACCAAAATATTGGAGAGAAACACCTTCAAATATGTGTTTGCCACATTTTTATTTGATAAATATCTCTTCCTAAACAAATTATATAGTTATTTCGTGTGAAAGTCAATCATTTTATGAATAGCAATACGCATGTTTGCTAGTATAAATAGCTATAATCATAAGCAAAATAAGCCTTTACAGGCAAAATGAAAAAAATGTCAAATTACCATTGACTGTTTAACCAATAATATATATAATTACAGCGTGGTAAATGCATAAGGTGTTTCTCTCTTTTTTTACCGATATTTCGGAAGGAAGGAGTGATTTTGTGAGGTTGAAGTTTTCTAAAAAGGAGGTTTTGACTTGGAATTAGTTGTGGCTTATGCCATGACGATCCTTGCTATTGTTGTCTATCTAGGCAGCGCTAGCCGCAAGAAATAAAAAAAGGAGCACCAAAGGGGGTGCTCCAATAAACATATATTGGAGAGAAACACCTTCAAATATGTGTTTGCCACATTTTTATTTGATAAATATCTCTTCCTAAATAAATTATATAGTTATTTCGTATGAAAGTCAATCACTTTATTGTTGCATTTTTCCAATATTTGAAGTCCTTCATACAAATACTATTTATTCGTTATCATTTAGATAGAATAGACCAAATAGTTAATTCCCACGATTGATAATTTTATAAAATCACAAAAAATACTTGTCAGCCAAGTATTTTATGTGCTATAATATAACTATCTTGAAGAAAGAGTGGCATAAAAATCCACTCTTTTATATATATTTAGGAGGAACTATGCAAATAGAAGAAAACGTAAAAAAATTACTCGAAAAAGAAGTAGAAAAGCTAGGAGTAAAAATAGATTCAGTTAAATTAGAACGTGAAGGAAAAAATCTTTTTCTAAGATTAGTAATTGATAGTGATAATATTGTCGATATTGATACTTGTGTCGAAGTTACCAATTTAGTAAATCCATTGCTTGATGAAGCAAATTTAATTGATGAATCATATATCTTAGATATATCTACAAAGGAGAAGGGAAGATAACAATGAATCAAAAACAGATGAAAGAATTTATGAAAGCTTTGGAAGCCATTGTCGAAGAAAAGCAAATAGACCGTAAAATAGTTGTCGAAGCAATGGAACAAGCTATGGCTGCAGCTTACAAAAAAGATACCGGCATGACTAATGTTATGGCTAAAGTTGATGATGCAACTGGTAATATAAGAGTTTATTCATATCGTACAGTTGTTGAAGAAGTAAACAATGAAAATTTAGAAATTTCTCTCGAAGAAGCCAAAAAGAGAGTAGATAATATCGAAGTAGGAGAAACAATAATTGAAAAAGAATTACCTCTCAAAGATTTCGGAAGAGTAGCGGCTGGAACCGCTAAGCAGATTGTCGTTCAGAGAGTTAAAGAAGCTGAGAAAGAAAGTATTTCTGAAGAATTTAAAGATAAAGATGGCGAACTTATGGTTGGAACTTTATCTCGTGAAGATAAAAACAATTACTTTGTCGACCTTGGAAGATGTAGCGGTATTTTACCTAAAGATCAGACAATTCCCGGCGAAAAATTAGAAATGGGAACCACTATTAAAGTTTACGTTTCAAAATTAGAACTTGGAACTAAAGGACCATTTATTATGCTATCGCGTAGTCATTATGGATTTTTAAAAAGACTTCTCGAAATTGAAATACCAGAATTATCTGATGGTACTGTCATGTTATACTCTGTAGCTAGAGAAGCTGGAAGTCGAAGTAAAATAGCGGTATATACCGAATATACCAATGTTGATCCTATTGGAGCAATAATTGGTGAAAAAGGTCGCCGAATAGCTAGTGTCCTAAAAGAATTAGGTGGCGAAAAAATTGATGTCATTCTCTATGATGAAGATCCTGTAAAATTTATTGCCAATGCCTTAAGCCCAGCTAAAAATGTCAAAGTAACTATAAAAGATAGTGACAAAAAAGAAGCTCTAGCGGTAGTGGATGATGCCAATTTATCTTTAGCCATTGGTAAAAAAGGCCAAAATGTCAAATTAGCTTCTCGCCTAACTCACTATCGAATCGAAGTAAAAAGCGAAAGCAAATTAAATGAAGAAAATGCCGAAGAAAATATTGAAGAATAATATTAAAAAATAAAGAAGAGTGATAAAGATGAAAAAGATACCCCTTCGAAGATGCGTTGTTACCAAAGAACAATTACCCAAAAATGAACTACTTAGAATTGTTAGAACTAAAGAAGGCAAAGTTTTAGTTGATGAAACAGGCAAAATAGGAGGAAGAGGAGCATATATTAAAAAAGATTCCCAAGTGCTAGAACTTGCCCGTAAGAAAAAAATTTTGGAGCGGGCTCTCGAAGTAAAAATTGAAGATAGTCTATATGAAGAAATAGCAAATATAATAAATAATAATTAGGAGGTGATACATATGATGAGTGTATCAGAATATGCAAATGATGTAGGTATGAGTATTAGCGAGATTTTAGATTTATGTCGAAAACTAGAAATACCTGCCAGTGACGAAAGTTATTTATTATCTGATGACGATATCATAATATTAGATAATGAAATTGCTCAAAATGAAGAAAGCAGCGAAGAAGAAGAATCTTTAGAAAATGAAGATTTTGATGACTCTTACGAAGAAGATTTAGAAGAAATAGTTGTCGAAGAAAAGAAAGCTAAAAAAAGAAAAGCTTCTAAGAATGATGATCGTCCGTCGAACGATTTCAAAGAAAAACGTAAAGAAATGTATAAACACAAAGAAAAACTACAATCAAATTTAGATAGTGAAGATGAAAATGTCATCTTGTATACAGATAATATGACAGTAGCGGAATTATCTTCTAGTCTAAATATTAATCCAGCACAAATCATCAAAAAGATTATGTCATTAGGGATGATGGTTAATATCAATGCTTCCCTTGATTTCGATACTGCTGAAATTATCGTTGCCGATTACAATAAAACATTAAAAAGAGAAAGTACTCGTGATGAAGTTAACTTTGAAGGTCTTGAAATTGTCGATAATGAAGAAGACCTAGTTGAAAGACCTCCTGTTGTTACAATTATGGGCCATGTCGATCACGGAAAGACGACTCTCTTAGATACCATTAGAAAGACAAATGTCGCTAGCGGTGAAGCCGGTGGTATTACACAGGCTATTGGAGCTTATCAAATCGAATACAAAAACAAGAAAATAACTTTTATTGATACCCCAGGACATGCTGCCTTTACAGAAATGCGTGCTAGGGGAGCATCTATCACCGACATTGTAATCATAATTGTTGCTGCTGATGATGGTGTTATGCCCCAGACCAAAGAAGCTATCGATCATGCCAAAGCCGCCGGAGTTCCTATCATTGTAGCGGTTAATAAAATAGATAAGCCATCTGCTAATGTTGAAAAAGTTTTAACAGAAATGGCCGAAAGTGGAATTCAGCCCGAACAATGGGGTGGAGACACTATGTTTGTAAATATATCGGCAGTAACTGGTGAAGGAATAGATGATCTTTTAGAAAGAATTCTTCTTTTGAGTGAAATTTCTGATTTAAAAGCTAATCCTAATCGTTATGCCAGTGGTACTGTAATCGAATCCAAAATCGATAAAAATTCTGGTGTTATTGCCAATATACTCATTCAAAATGGAACATTAAGATTAGGAGATCCTATTGTTATTGGAACGACATCTGGAAAGATTAGAACACTAAAAAATGACCGTGGAGAAAATTTAGTTACCGCTTATCCATCGATGCCCGTATCGATAACCGGTTTGTCAGAAAGCCCATCAGCCGGTGATAAATTTATGGTTTTTGAAAGTGAAAAGAAAGCCAAAGCTATTGCCGAAGAACGTAAGAATATCGCTAAAGAAAAGAAAAATAAACCTAAAGTAGCGGTAACTTTAGATGACCTTTTCTCTCGTGTCGAAGATGGCGAAAAAGAAGTAAACATTATTTTAAAAGCTGACGTCAAAGGAAGCGAAGAAGCCGTTAAAAATTCTCTTCTAAAATTAGATGTCGAAGGAATAAAAATTAATGTTATCAGAAGTGGAATTGGCGCTATCTCTGAAAGTGATGTTTCCCTCGCTGATGCTTCCCATGCCATCATTATCGGATTTAATATCAGACCGGACCATAATATTTCTGAGCTTGCTAAAGAAAAGGGTGTCGATATAAGACTATACGATATTATCTATAAAGTAGTTGAAGAAATGGAAGCCGCTCTTAAAGGTAAGCTAGAACCAGAATATACCGAAGAAGTATTAGGTACTGCCGAAGTAAGAAAACTTTTCAAATTTTCAAAAGTAGGAACTATTGCTGGATCGTACGTTACTTCCGGAGTAATCAGAAGAAATGCTAAAGCGCGAGTTATTAGAGATGGCGTAGTCATAAATGATAGCCTAATCGCATCTCTAGCTCGTGAAAAAGATCAAGTAAAAGAAGTAAAACAAGGACTTGAGTGTGGAATAACAATCGAAAACTTTAATGACATTAAAGAAAAAGATGTTATCGAAGCATACACACTTGTCGAAGTAAAAAGATAAAAGAATAAATTAGTAGGAGGAAAAATATGATAGATTATGAAAGAAAGACATATAATGGCGTTACTCGTGCCACTGTTAGCAAAAGAAATAGTGACAGTATTCCCACAGCATCTCTAAGTGCTGAAAAAGAATTAAGAAAGCAAAAAAATATTGAACGAATAAAAAAATTTGGTGCAATAAATCCCCAGTCAGCTAAAATAATTGAGGAAGGTGTAAATGATAGATTAGGCGCTGTTTTATATGAGCCATATAAATATACAGGATATTTTGAGAGAAATCTTTATGAAAAAGGCTTTTTTGAAAATGGAACGAGAGCCTTATTTGCTAGATTAGATAAATTATCTCCAGAAATGATAAAAAAAATAGCCATAAATGATTATCTATCTGGTGTTTATGATAAAGACCGAAATTGGGAGGAAATGGAATTATCTATGATTGTATCGGCCATTACTAATAACCCTTTTTATCAAAAAGGCTTAGTAATTGGTATGGTCTATGGTGGCAGCCAAGAAGAATCTAATAAAAAAACCAGATAAAGGAGAAAACATGAGTATAAAATTAGAAAGACTAGAACATATTCTAGCGGAAGAAATAGCCAAAGTAATAAGTGAAGAAATCAAAGATGAAGATATAAATTTAGTTACCGTAACAGCGGTCGATATTTCTAGTGACTTATCTTATGCTAAAGTATATTTTACTAATCTAATTGACAAAGATCGTGAAAAAGTAACTAAAGCTTTAAACAAAGCCAGCAATTTCATCAGAAATAAATTATTTGACCGTGTCGAAATCAGAAAGATGCCTGAATTAACCTTTATTTATGATGAATCTATTGCCTATGGAAACAAAATTGAAAAAATAATAAACAAATTAAATGAAGAGGAGAAATAAAAATGAATGATATTATTGAAAAAATAAAAAATACCAATAATATCGTTTTACTTTGCCATGAAAATCCTGATGGAGATGCTATTGGAAGTGTAATTTCCATGTATCAAGCCCTAAAAAAATTAGGAAAAGAAGTTGATGTCATTGTAAATGACATTCCCAAGAGATTTTCTTTTATCGAAGGAATTAATGATATAAAAATAGAAAGTTCTAAAACATATAATTTAGGTATTGTCCTCGATACCGCTACTATTGAGAGAGTAAATTCATCTTTTATTCTTGCTAATATTGCAGAATTAATAGTAATTGATCACCATCTTAGTAATACCAAGTATGGAAGTATAAACTATATCGAAGATACAATGTCATGTTGTGAAATAGTCTACAAATTAATAAAGAAAATGAATATACCTATCGATTCTTCGCTAGCGGTCCCTCTAATTACTGGTATCCTTACTGATTCCGGAGGTTTTGCCTATTCTAAAGTAACTTCTAACACCTTCTTAATAGCGGCCGAAATTAGTGATATTATCGATATTTCTGATATCTATAAAAGAGTTTTACAAACTATAACTAAAAGTCAGTTCGAATTAAAAAAAATTTATCTTAGTCATCTGGAGTTCTATGAAGAAGACAAAATTGCCTTTTCTTATGTTACCGAAGAAGAAATTAATAGAGTCGGAGCTACCAAAGATGATTGTGATATTCTTGTAAATATTGCAAGAGAAATAGAGACTGTCGAAGTATCGCTTATTATTCGTGCTTATAACGATATAAATAGAATATCGATAAGGTCATTAGGAGACATAGATTCTAATCAGATAGCTTCTTCCTTTGGTGGAGGAGGCCACTTAAACGCTGCTGGAGCAGTATCTACGATGGATTTTAACAAATTAAAAGAAAAATTAATAGAGGAGACAAGGAAAGAGTTACATGAACGGAATATTAGTAGTAAATAAAAAAAGAGGTTGTACCAGTAGAGATGTCGTAAATATTCTCTGTAAGAAATTCCGTACCAAGAAGATCGGTCACACTGGGACTCTCGATCCTATCGCCGAAGGCGTCTTAGTCGTCCCAATTGGCAAAGCTCTCAAAGTATCGGAGCTTCTTACCGCTTCAGAAAAAGAATATTTAGCCGAAGTTATTTTAGGCTATGAGACCGATATGTTAGATATTACCGGTAAGGAAATAAAAAGAAATATACCTACTGCCACTAAAGAAGATATCGAGAGAGTTTTAAAAAGTTTTATCGGAAAACAAAAACAAGAAGTTCCCATGTATTCCGCAGTTAAAATAGGTGGCAAGAAACTGTATGAGTATGCCAGATTAGGAATTAAAATAGAGCCTCCCCTTCGCGATATTGAAGTCTTTTCCTTAACTCTCGAAGATGAACCCCTTTATCAAAATAACGAAATAAAATTTACCATTAGATGCCTAGTAAGTAAAGGAACGTATATTCGAAGTCTCATTCGCGATATTGCCTATAAATTAGGTACCTATGGAACAATGAAAAGCTTAGTACGAACGAGACAAGGTATCTTTACTTTAAAAGAATCTTATACTATCAAAGATATTCAAAATGATAATTATCATCTCTTAACCATTCACGAAGCTCTTCCCAATATTAAAGTTACCAAAGTAGATGATAAAACTTTAAAAAAAATTCAAAATGGTATGGTATTAGATAGTTTCTTTGAAGAAGATTTATCTCTCATTGTCGATAAAGATAACCGCGAAATAGCAATTTACCAAAAGACAGATGATGGTAAAGTAAAACCATATAAGATGATTGAGGTGTAAAATGAGTAAAATAAAAGTAATGAGTGAACTCCTATCTAACAAGATAGCAGCGGGCGAAGTAGTCGAAAAAGTCGTGTCGATTGTCAAAGAACTTGTCGAAAATTCTGTTGATGCTTCTTCTACGGTAATTAAAGTTGACTTAAAAGAAGCAGGATTACGTGAAATAGTTGTAACTGACAATGGAATTGGAATGGACTCTTCTGATGCTGCCTTGGCCTTCCAGAGGCATGCTACTAGTAAACTCTATACTGATGATGATTTATTTTCCATCAGTTCTCTCGGCTTCCGTGGTGAAGCTTTACCATCTATCGCTGCCGTATCGGATGTCGAACTAAAGACCTGTCAAAATGATATCGGAACGTATATTCATATTAAAGGAGGGAAGATTCTCGAAAGTAAAAGTAGTGAGTCACGTCAAGGAACTCAAATAAAAGTGACGAGTCTTTTCTACAATACACCTGCTAGATTAAAACACCTAAGTAGTCCTTATGCCGAACTTGCTAATGTTGTCGAATATATAAATAAGATGGCTCTATCTTACCCGAGCATCAAGTTCAAATTAACTAATGATGAAAGAGAAATACTAAATACTGATGCCAGCGGTTCCCTTCTCAAAGTAATAAAATCCATTTACGGATTAGACATTGCTAAAAAAATGCTCGAAATAAAAGCCTCTAATGATGATTATGAAATTTCCGGTTACATTTCTCTTCCCGAAGTAAATCGCTCAAATCGTAATCATATGACTGTCTTAGTAAATGGTAGAGTAGTGCGAAATCAAGCTTTAAATAAAACCATCAATGATGCCTATTCATCTTTTAAAGAAGACACGAGATACCCCATTGTCGTAATTAAAATAATTACCGACCCATCCCTTATTGATGTCAATATTCATCCTTCAAAGCAAGATATCAAGTTTAGTAATTTTGATGATTTAAAAAATCTTATCTCGACAGTAATTGAAGATACAATCAAAACCAAACTCTTAATACCTAAGATTGAAATAAAAAATGAAGAAACACCCAAATACGAAAATCTAACTTTAAATCTTGAAAGAAATACCATTTCTGATAATGATGAAGTCAAAGAAGATACTAAAAGTAGGTTAACAAATTTAGTAAACTTTAACTATGAGCCCAATAACGATTTAGATGTTGAAGAAGAAAGCAAAGAAGCTTCCGAGGAAGAATATATCGAAGAACTTCCCACTGAAAAATTACCCGAACTATATCCTATTGGACTAGCTCTCGGTACGTATATTATCTGTCAAAATGAGAAAGGAATCTATTTAATCGATCAACATGCTGCCGAGGAGCGCATTAACTATGAAAAAAATTCCCATCTCTTATCTCATCCCAACAATGATGTCATCTCTCCTCTTGTTCCCATTATCATTACTCTTCCTACTAACGATTATCTCAAAGTAAAAGAAAGAGAAGATATACTGACATCACTAAATATACAAATAGAAGAATTCGGTGTCAACTCCTTCCGTATTTTATCTCATCCAACGTGGTTCCCTAAAGGAAGAGAAGAAGAAATTGTCAAAAAAATTCTCGAAGAAATAATAACTAAAGGGAAAGACTTTAACCTAGCCAAATTTAATGATAACCTAGCCAAATTAATCAGTTGTAAGATGAGTATAAAAGCTAATACACGTATAACTATCGAAGCCGAAGAAGAAATTATAAGTAAGTTAAGAAAATGTAAAAATCCTTTCAATTGTCCTCATGGCCGACCTACTATTATTCACTTTACCATTCATGAAATCGAAAAAATGTTTAAAAGAAGTCTCTAATATTGACATCTTTTTTTCTTAATAGTAAAATATATTTCAAATAAAAAAGGAGGACAATATGTCAGTAGAAGCCGAAAGAATGCTAGCCTTAAAATACTCGCTAGAACAAATTAATAATGCCGTTAATACCTTAAACAGTAAAATGCCTAAAGAAATTTTCGAAGCAATATTATATGAAATGCATAGACAAAACGATTTAAAAGAAGTCGAATTAGGACTTATGACAAAAGAAAGCTATAAAGCAAAGCGCCGTAGTCTTTAAATAAGATAAAATTAAATGGAGAACATAATGAATAAAATAATTGTAATAACCGGTCCTACCGCTGTTGGAAAGACCAAATTATCGATAGAATTAGCTAAAAAGTATCGTGGAGAAATCATTAATGCTGATGCCATTCAAGTCTATAAAGGACTAGATATCGGTTCTGCCAAAGTAACTGATAAAGAAAAAGAGAGTATTCCCCATCATCTTTTCGATATAAAGAAAGTTGATGAAGAATATACCATTTATCATTACCAAAAAGATTGTCGCCGTCTCATTGAAGAAATCCAAAGTAGAGGATATACTCCCATTTTAGTAGGAGGTTCGGGCCTTTATATCAAAGCCGCTCTCTATGATTATCAGCTCGAAGAGACAAGTAAAAAAAATTACGATAATTTAACTAATGAAGAAATCTATCATAAACTAATTACTATCGATAAAAATATCATTATCGATAAAAACAATCGTCGTCGTCTCGAAAGAGCCTTAAATTATTATGATGAAAAAAAAGAATTACCCTCGCAAAATAAGACCGATAAACTACTTTATGATACCATTTTTATTGGCCTCACAACCGATAGAAAGACACTCTATGACCGAATAAATAAGCGAGTCGATATCATGATTAAAGATGGTTTAGTAGAGGAAGTAAAGTCCTTTTATGATAAAAATATCAAAACCAAACCCCTTCTTGGAGGAATAGGTTACCGTGAAATCTATAACTATTTAGATGGCAACTGTTCTCTCGAAGAAGCCATCAGCAAAATAAAACAAAATTCTCGTCATTATGCCAAGAGACAATACACCTTCTTTAACCATCAGCTTCCAGTTACTTGGTTTGAAGTCGATTTTGATAACTTTGCTAATACTATTAAAAAAGTAAGTAATTACCTCGAAAATAATTAACTTACTTTTTTTTATTCTTTAGTTATCAAAAATTCAATAAGAAGATTAGGACTTTTTCCATTTACGATAATATCGTATATCAAATCGATAATAGGCATCTTAATTTTTTTATCTTTGAGAAGCTTTCTAACTGACCTTAACGTATATAATCCTTCGATAGTAGTATTACTAATATACTTGTCGATTTCTTTTCTATCTTTTCCTTCTCCAATCATAACTCCTAGAGTATAGTTTCTACTTTCCGAAGAAGTACAAGTAAGAAGTAGGTCACCAAATCCTGCAAAAGAAAGAATCGTTTTCTTACTTCCTCCTAGAGCTTTAATAAGATTCTTAATATCGTGTAGAGATTCTGTTATAAACATTGCACTAGTAGAGGTAGGATACCTCATTCCCTCTAACATTCCCGAAGCTATGGCAATAACATTTTTAATAGCGCCGCATAGCTCTACTCCGACAATATCATTCGTATATCTTAATTTTACATAATCATTTTCCATTGCTTTAATTATCATATCTCTAGCTCTAACATTTCTAGTAGCAATACTAAGACCTATGGGAACTTTCTTTACGATATCGGAAGCAAAAGTACCACCCGATATAATAGCAATATTATTTACTTTGAGATTATTCCTAACTATATCATATAAAAACATACCCGTATTCTGTTCGATACCCTTTGAAGCAATACATATAACCTGTTTTTTATTATAATATTTCTTTAATTCTTTCGTTACATTCGAAGTAAATTCTGCTGGTACTGCAAGTACGATAATCGAAGCCAAATCAGAAGCTTCCTTCATATCAGTTGTAATAATAATATCACTTGGAATATCGTAATCTATCTTATTACTTTTTCTTGTCTTATTAAGAAAATCAGCTTCTTCCTTACTGTTCGTCCACATTTTAATTTTCCATTTATTATTATAAAAAATACTAGCAAGAGCCATTCCAAAAGCTCCTGTTCCTAAAATACATATATTCATTTAATTATCATCCTATCTTTCTTTTCTATGTCAATATCAAAATATTTACTGGGAGTTTCAAATACCTTTTTAACTTTTCTTTTTGGCCATATAATTTTTCTCTTACCTAAATCTCTATAGTAAAATAAAATATTATTATCTTTATCACACATAATAACATCAATATTCTCTTTCATAAAGAAAGTATGAATACTATTACATTTATCAAATAAAAGAGCATAGTTAATATTCTTTTTAAACATCAAACCTAAGAGCCTACTAGTAAAACTTTTACATTCTTTTAATTCAATTATTTTATCTTTATAACATAATTTCATTATCTCACCTTAATTGATATTGTATAATAATTATACTATAAGTAATATCAAATATCAAATACCTTCTTTATTCCCTTCGTACTTACGTTACTCAGGGTTTTTGTAAGCCTGTAGTCTTACAAAAAGAAATTTAGAGCCTAAGGTCTCTAAATTTAGACTTTATATTATTATATCATTACAAAAATGTGTCGAAAATTATCGAAAAATGCTTGTCAGTACCTTTAATTTTTGCTATACTTAATATGAAAATAGATAGAAGGAAGGTGACTCTCTCATGAATAAAAAATATATTAACTATAAGTTAACATGGGGGGGGGTATATCTAGTCCTTATAAAACAAATAAAAGATTATGAAAAAAGTTATATATAATTTATAACTATTTTTTTCATAATCTTTTTTTAATATGGAGGAAGTAATGAAGTTAGTTAAAAAATTAATAATTTTAAATGTCATTGTATCTATTCTAGGTCTAACAGTATATTATTCACTAGGTGCTCCAACAACCATTAATTCTTTAATAGCAAGTAAAGTATATGATAGTCCTTCTAATAATGCTTTTGAAGACCAAAACTTCTATAACTGTGTAATAGATGCTTATAATAAAACAAATAATACACAAGAACCATATACTACTAATTTAAGTGATAGTCAGTTAAATACCATTACAGAATTATCTTGTAGTGGCCTTAATAAAGAATTGGCAGAAAAAGTAACCAGCACAAAGGGAATAGAAAAGCTAACTGCCTTGGAAAGATTGCATGTCAACGATAACCAATTAACAGACTTGGATGTTAGTTCGAATCTCGCTTTGAAGTCCTTGCATGTCGAAGGTAACCAATTAACAGACATAGATGTCAGTTCGAATCTCGCTTTGGAACACTTGTGGGTCGACGGTAACAAATTAACAAGTCTGAATGTCAGTTCGAATCCCGCTTTGAAAACATTGCTTGCTTACAATAATCAATTAACAAGTTTAGATGTCAGTTCGAATCCCGCTTTGTATGACTTGCATGCCAGCAATAATCAATTAACAGACTTTGATGTCAGTTCGAATTCCGCTTTGGAATACTTGTATGCCAACAATAATCAATTAACAGACATAGATGTCAGTTCGAATCCCGCTTTGAAAAGATTGGATGTCTACAATAACCAATTAACAAGTTTGGATGTCAGTTCGAATCCCGTTTTGAAAGAATTGTATGCCTACAATAACCAATTAACAAGTTTGGATGTCAGTTCGAGTCCCGCTTTGAAAACATTGTTGGCCAACGATAACCAATTAACAAGTCTGAATGTCAGTTCGAATCCCGTTTTGAAAACATTGAATGTCGGCAATAATAAACTAACATACTTTGATGTTAGCTCAAATTCAGATTTGCAAGGATTGGATGCCAGCAACAATCAATTAACAGACTTTGATGTCAGTTCGAATCCCGCTTTGGTATCATTGGATGTCGGCAAAAATCAATTAACAGACATAGATGTCAGCTCGAATCCCGCTTTGAAAGAATTGTGGGCCTACAGTAACCAATTAACAAGTTTAGATGTCAGTTCGAATTCCGCTTTGAAAGAATTGAGAGCCTACAATAACCAATTAACAAGTTTGGATGTCAGTTCGAATCTCGCTTTGGAATACTTGGATGTCGGCCATAACCAATTAACAAGTTTGGATGTCAGTTCGAATCTCACTTTGAAATACTTGGATGTCTACAATAACCAATTAACAAGCTTGAATGTCAGTTCGAATCCCGCTTTGGAAAACTTGGAGGTCAGCAATAATAAATTAACAGACATAGATGTCAGTTCGAATTCCGCTTTGGAATACTTGAAGGTCAGCGATAACCAGTTAACAGAGTTGGATGTCAGTTCGAATCCCGCTTTGGAATACTTGGAGGTCCACTGTAACCAGTTAACAGAGTTGGATGTCAGTTCGAATCCCGCTTTGGAATATTTGAACGTTAGCAGTAACCAATTAACAGACATAGATGTCAGTTCGAATCCCGCTTTGGAAACATTGTATGCCGAATATAACCAATTAACAAGTTTAGATATTAGTTTGAACTCTAAATTAAGAACTTTAAATATTAATAATAATCCATATAAAGAAGAATTTTATGTGTATAAAGGTGACAAAAAAGAAATAAAGATTGGAGAAAATGTAAAAATACCTAGCCACTTGAATTGGAATAGTCCTAGATGGAAAAGTAATGATGATAATATTGTTACTGTTGAAAATGGTATAGCCAAAATAGTAGGTGCAAATGTAGGTAATGTAAATATTACTGGTACTGTATATAATAAATACACAACTACAAGTACAATTCATGTAATAGAAATAACTTCTGATAAATATAAAATAGGTGAAGATTATATCTATATTGGAAGTGATAGTGATATAAGTACTATTAAATCTAATATTAATGTTCCAGAAAATATTACAATAGATGTTAATATAGATACTAATAAGTTAACAGTAAAACATGATGATGATATACTTAAAGAACTAACTATTATAGGAATTAAATTTGAAAATTTAAAAGTTTCTAATAATATGATTGTCATTGATGAAAGTATGTCTTATCAAGATTTTATAGGTAATATAACACCTAATGGAGTAACCTATAAGATATTTAATGAAAGTGCTGAAGTAACTAGTAATAATATAGAAATAGGTATGAAACTTAAAGTATATTATAATGGAAATGAAATAGATAGTTATGATATAACTGATGAATACTTATATTTTGATGAAGATATAACAGTTAATGAAAATAAAAAGTATTTAGAAAAAATAAAATTAGAAACAACAGCCGAACAATTATTACAAAAGATTCATACCAGTGGAAGTGTTACAATAACAAGTAGTGAAGGAAATACTATTGAAGGAGAAGATATAGTTGGAACAGGAAGTAAAGTAAAAGTAACTCTTTCTAGTACTAATTATGAATATACGGTAGTAGTTCTAGGAGACTTAAATAGTGATGGAAAGGTAACAATAGGAGATGTATCAAAACTATTCCAGTATTTAAGAAAGAAGATACAAATGGATGATTACTATATAGTAGCGGGTAATGTTGTAAGTAGTGATAATGAAATAAAAATAGGTGATGTTGCTAAGTTATTTCAATATTTAAGAAAGAAAATAGATAGTTTGGAGTGATAGTATATGAAATTAGTTAAAAAATTAATAATATTAAATGTCATTGTATCTATTTTAGGTTTAATAATATATTATTCACTAGGTGCTCCAACAACCATTAATGCTTTAATAGCAAGTAAAGTATATGATAGTCCTGCTAATAATGCCTTTGAAGACCAAAACTTCTATAACTGTGTAATAGATGCTTATAATGAAACAAATAATACACAAGAACCATATACCACTAATTTAAGTGATAGTCAGTTAAAGACCATTACAGACTTATTTTGTAGGGGCCGTAATAAAGACTTGGCAGAAAAAGTAACCAGCGCAAAGGGAATAGAAAAGTTAACTGCTTTGGAAAGCTTGGAGGTCAGCTATAATAAATTAACAAATTTGGATGTCAGTTCGAATCCCGCTTTGGTATCATTGCATGTCTACAATAACCAGTTAACAGACATAGATGTCAGTTCGAATCCCGCTTTGGAATATTTGAACGTTAGCAGTAACCAATTAACAGACTTGGATGTCAGTTCGAATCCCACTTTGGAAGATTTGCGAGTCGCCAGTAACCAATTAACAAAGCTGGATGTCAGCTCAAATCCTGCTTTGGAATACTTGTATGCCCACATTAATCAATTAACAGACATAGATGTCAGTTCGAACCCTGCTTTGAGAACATTGCATATCGACAATAATCAATTAACGGACTTGGATGTCAGTTCGAACCCTGCTTTGCAAGAATTGTCTGTCTACAATAATCAATTAACAGACTTAGATGTCAGTTCGAATCCTACTTTGAAAATATTGGATGCCAAATATAACCAATTAACGGACATAGATATCAGTTCGAATCCCGCTTTGGAAATATTGCGTATCGACAATAATCAATTAACAGACTTGGATGTCAGTTCGAACCATGCTTTGAAAGAATTGTCTGTCTACAAAAATCAATTAACAGACATAGATGTCAGTTCGAATTCTGCTTTGCAAGAATTGTATATCTACAAAAATCAATTAACAGACTTAGATGTCAGTGCCAACCTAGCTTTGGTAAAATTGAACGCCTCCAGTAACCAATTAACAAACTTGGATGTCAGTTCGAATCCCGCTTTGGAAACATTGTATGTCAACAATAACCAATTAACAGACTTGGATGTTAGTCTGAATTCTAAATTAGAAAGCTTAAATATTAATAATAATCCATATAAAGAAGAACATTATGTATATAAAAATAGTAATGAGATAAAACTTGGTAATAATGTAAAAATACCTAGTCACTTGAATTGGAATAGTCCTACATGGAAAAGTGATAATGATAGAATTGCTACTGTTGAAAATGATATAGCCAAAATAGTAGGTGTAGGTACTGTAAATATTACTGGTACTGTTACTAATGAATACACAACTACAAGTACAATTCATGTAATAGAAATAACTTCTGATAAATATAAAATAGGTGAAGATTATATCTATATCGGAAGTGATAGTGATATAAGTACTATTAAATCTAATATTAATGTTCCAGAAAATATTACAATAGATGTTAATATGAATATTAAGAATATTAATAAGTTAACAGTAAAACATGATGAGGAAACATTAAAAGAATTTAAGATAGTTAGAGTGAAAAGTACAAAATATGACTTAACTAAAGATTATATTTATACTGGTAATGAAGAATTGGATATAAACAATATAGAAGTAACAAATGGTAATAAAACTATTGAAGATAATTTATTAAAAGAAGATAATATATTACAAATTAAGTATAATAATGAAGTATTACAAGAATTTAAAATAGTTAAAGTAAAAAGTTCAAAATATGACTTAACTAAAGATTATATTTATACCGGTAATGAAGAATTAGATATAAATAATATAGAAGTAACCAATGGTGGTAAAACTATTGAAAACAATACATTAAAAATCAAGTATAATGAAGAAATATTACAAGAATTTAAAATAGTTAGAGTCGAAAGTGAAGAATATGACATAACTAAAGATTATGTTTATATTGGGAATGAAGATTTTAACATTGATAAAGTAAGAGTAATAAATGGTAGTAAAGAAGTAAATCAAAATAAATTACAGATAAAATATGAAGAAGAATTACTTAAAGAACTACCTATTATAGGAATTAAGTTTGGAAATTTAAAAGTTTCTAATAATATGATAGTCATTGATGAAAGTATACCTTATCAAGATTTTATAAGTAATATAACGCCTAATAGAGTAACCTATAAGATATTTAATGAAAGTGATGAAGTAACTAGTGATAATATAGAAATGGGTATGAATCTTAAAGTATACTATAATGAAAATGAAATAGATAGTTATGATATAACTGATGAATACTTATATTTTGATGAAGATATAACAGTTAATGAAAATAAGAAGTATTTAGAAAAAATAAAATTAGAAACAACAGCCGAACAATTATTAAAAAAGATTCATACCAGCGGAAGTGTTACAATAACAAATAGTGAAGGAAATACTATTGAAGGAGAAGATATAGTTGGAACAGGAAGTAAAGTAAAAGTAACTCTTTCGAGTACTAATTATGAATATACAGTAGTAGTTCTAGGAGACTTAAATAGTGATGGAAAGGTAACAATAGGAGATGTATCAAAACTATTCCAGTATTTAAGAAAGAAGATACAAATGGATGATTACTATATAGTAGCGGGTAATGTTGTAAGTAGTGATAATGAAATAAAAATAGGTGATGTTGCAAAATTATTTCAATATTTAAGAAAGAAAATAGATAGTTTGGAGTGATGGATGATGAAAAAAATAATTAGAATAATTGGTATCTTATTAATTATATTACCAATCAAAGTTAATGCCTTAACGGCAACTATAAGTGTAAGTTGTGATAAAACTAAAATAGCTCCTGGAGATTCTACTACATGTCGAATTACTGGAAATACCAGCGGCAAAATTGCTGGCTTCTCCTCTGCCATCGAAGTAGGAGAAGGTCTTACTCTAGGAACTATAACTAAAGATAGCATTTGGGAAGGTGAAGGTTCAAATGGAACCATGGATTTATATACTTCCGATGATAAGACGGGAAAATTTAATATAGCAAGTTTTACTGTTACTGCTTCGTCTAGTATAACAAATGGTAAAGATGTAACCATTAAAATTAAAAATGCATCTGCTACTGATGTTGATAATAACTTTAACGACCAATCTTTAAGTGATGCAAGTACTAGTATCAGAATAATGTCTACTGTTAATACCTTGTCTAGTTTATCTGCCAGTGGTGCTACGATAAGCTTTAATGCTAATACTACTACTTATAATGTAACTATTGATGCCGCTAGTACGACTATAAGTGCTAAAGCAACTGATTCTAAAGCTAGTGTAAGTGGAACCGGTACTAAAACATTAAATTATGGAACCAATACTTTTAAAGTAACTGTAAAAAGTGAAAGTGGTTCTGATAAAGTTTATACGATAAATGTAACTAGACCTGATAATCGAAGTAAAGATAATAGTTTATCTAGCTTAAAGTTAAGTAAAGGAGATATTAAATTTAATAAAGATACTCTTACTTATAATTTAGATGTTAAAAATGATGTTACAAGTATTAAAATTGAAGCTACTCTATCTGATAGTAAAGCAAGTTTTGTTGAAAACTATGGTCCTAGAACAGTTGATTTAAAAGAGGGAGAAAATACTATCGAGATAAAAGTAAAAGCTGAAAATGGTTCTGAAAAAGTATACACTATAAAAATAACGCGAGCTAAAAAAGAAAATAATTCCAATTCTGGTAGTGCTTCATTTAGTAGCGGTACTAAAAATGATAAAAGTGAAGACAACATAACATCATCACCCAAAACTGGAGATGTTGCCATTATAATTGTTTTAATTGTATTAATTATATCTTTCGCTGGTATCTTCTTATTCTTATGGAAAAGAAAAAAAGATGAAAAAAAAGATAACAATTCTGATTTACCAAGCAATTTTAATAGTAATTAGTAGAATAAATACTTATAAAATAAGCAAATTATGATTAATAATTGCTTATTTTTTAAAGATTAAAGCTAGTTGTCAAAAATTATCATTTATGTTAAGATAAATATGGAGGAAATAGTATGAATAGAAAAGGTTTTACTTTAATCGAGTTACTTGCCGTCATTATTATTTTAGGAATTATTCTAGCGGTTACTGTTCCAATTTTGACAGATGTCTATCAAACTAGTAAACTAAAGACCGAAGAAGCTTTTTTAGATAGATTATCTGACTCTATAGAAGGCTATATTTCTTTAAATACTACTAAGTTTAATTTTTCTAATTCCTTCCAAGTTCAAAAAATAGGAGAAGAAAAAGAAATTAAAGTATATAAGGCATCAAAAAAACTAACTGATGTTACTTCTGATAAACTAATTGATGAAGATGACCTTATTAATCCGGGAAGTAAGAAGAAGTGTGATATAAATGCCGAGATTGAAATATATCGTGATGAAGACTTTGTTTATTGTCACAAAATAACAATAGAAAGTTTAAATAATTGTTTGACAGAAGAGTATAAAGAAGCTCATAAAAATGAAACTTATGCTATTGATACTTGTACTTGGAGAGAGGTATAACAATGACATTTATCTTCATAGTATCACTTATCTTGACAATTATCGATCAGCTATCTAAAGTAATTGTTATCAAGTATTTAACTATCGGTCATTCTATAAAACTAATTCCAAATTTTTTCTATTTGACATATACCCATAATACTGGAGCGGCCTTTAGTATTTTAACCGGAAAAAGACTCTTTTTAATAATGATAGTAATTATTATTATAATATTATTATTTAATTATCTAAAGAAAAATACCCCTCAAAGTAAAATTAGTAAAATAGCTTTTTCCCTCGTTATTGGCGGTGCTTTAGGTAATTTAATAGATAGACTTATCAGAGGTTATGTCGTCGACTTTTTAGATTTCAAAATTATCGGTTACAATTTTCCTATCTTTAATCTTGCTGATATCTTTGTGACAATAGGAATATTTCTTTTACTAATAATAAGCTTTCGAAAGGATGATAAAAAATGATTGTAGATAGTTCGCATATCGGAGAGAGAATCGACAAATATTTAGGAGATACTCTAGACTATACCAGAAGTAAAATAAAGAAAATGCTCGAAAATGGAAATATTCTTGTCAATGATAAAAAAGTAAAACCAAGTTATCTTATCAAAGAAAACGATTATTTAGAAATAACAGAATATGTCGAAAGTACTGATATTAATCCCGAGAATATTCCTCTCGATATTTTATATGAAGATGATGATATCATTGTCATCAACAAGAAAAGTGGCATGGTCGTCCATCCTGCTCCCGGAAATTACAGCGGTACTCTAGTTAATGCCCTTTTATTTCACACTAACAATTTAAGTAATGTAAACACTAATGTAAGACCGGGAATCGTCCATCGTATTGATGCCGATACTTCAGGACTACTTCTAGTTGCCAAGAATGATAAAACTCATCATGCCCTTGCCGAAGCTATTCAAAAAAAAGAAGTTAAGAGAGAATATCTTGCTTTAGTAGCGGGAATTATTAATGAAGATACTGCAACTATTGATGCTCCAATTGGAAGAGATCCTAATAACCGCAAAAAAATGTGTGTGACATCTCAAAATTCTAAAGAAGCTATAACTCATCTAGAAGTCCTTAAAAGATATAAAAATGCCACATTAATTAAATGTAAACTCGAGACGGGAAGGACCCACCAAATAAGAGTTCATTTAAACTATATAGGCCATCCAATAATCAATGATCCCGTCTATGGACCTAAAAAAATTATCGATAAAGATTTCGGACAGATGCTTCATGCCTATAAAATAAGTTTTATTCATCCAACAACTAAAGAATATTTAGAGTTTACTAAAGAGCCTCCTGAAGAATTTAATAAAATATTAGATATTTACAGAGAAGAATAATTATAGATAAATGAATAAAAATCTCATTTTCTATTCATAATGAATTTGAAAGGAGATTTTTTTATATGTCACGCCATAAAGTAGAATTAACTGGTGTGAATACTGCGAATATTAAAGTATTAACTAACGAAGAAATGCTCGAGCTGTTTGCTAAAATGAAAAATGGTGATAAATTTGCTCGTGATGATTTAATAAATGGTAATTTAAAATTAGTTTTATCAATTCTTCGTAAATTCACTGGAAAAGTCGATAACCTAGATGATTTATTCCAAGTAGGATGTCTCGGATTAGTTAAAGCTATCGATAATTTTGATACATCATATGATGTAAAATTATCAACTTATGCTTGTCCCATGATTGAAGGTGAAATAAAAAGATACTTAAGGGACAATAATCCTTTACGAATATCGCGAAGTATTAAAGATTTAGCCTATAAAAGTTTAAAATTAAAAGAAGAATTATCAGTAGAAGGAAAAGAACCAACTAATCATACGATTGCCGAAATACTTGGAGTAACAGAATTCGATATCGTATCTGCTCTCGATTCCTTAAGAGAACCCGTAAGTATGTACGAACCCATTTATAATGATGGAGGAGATACCATTTATCTTTACGACCAAATAGCAAATAGAGAAGAAGAATATGGTCTAGATAGTAAATTAGCCCTCGATAAAGCCATGAAAAATCTCAAAGAACGCGAAAAAAACATTCTCAAAGAAAGATTCTTAATCGGTAAAACCCAAATGGAAATCGCTGAAGAATTAGGAATATCACAAGCTCAAATATCAAGAATCGAAAAGAATGCCATCAATAACATCAAAAAGTATATAAAATAGTTGGCTTTTCTCTTAATTAATTATATAATATTATTAAGGTGATATACTAATGCAAGAAAAAATATCTAAAATAGTAAATATGTTTAATATAGATGGAATACCAGTAGAAATTCAAAAAAATAACTCTGGAATAATAAATAACACATATAAGGTAACATTTAAACAAGATGACGGTACTCTAAAAGATTATCTCCTTCAAAAAATAAATTCTTCTGTCTTCACCGAACCATATAAACTTATGAAAAATATCGAAGGAGTAACAAATTATTTAAAGAAAAAACTTATCGCCAATAATGATACTAAACATAAAGTTTTAGAAATTATTAAAACTAAAGATAATCAGTCACTCTGTGTTACGTTAAGTGATTCAGGTAGCGTCGAATATTACCGAATGTATGAATATATAAATAATGCTATTTCTTACGATCGTTCTACCGACACTAGCATTGTCTTTCATACCGGTAAAGCATTTGGAAACTTTCAAAAAAATCTTTCTGATTACCCTATGGATAAATTAGATGAAACAATCAAAGATTTCCATGATACAGGAAAAAGATTTCAAAACCTCATGCGTGATATCAAAATTGATCCCAAAAATCGTGCTATTGAAGTAGCAAAAGAAATTGTCTTTGTATTAAAGAGAGAAGAAATATGTTCTACTATTATGAGTAAAATATGGTCTAAAGATTTACCTTTACGTGTTACCCATAATGATACCAAAGTAAATAATGTTATGATTAATAAAGATAATGCTGACTATCTGGCAGTAATTGACCTCGATACAGTTATGCCGGGCAGCATGCTCTTCGATTATGGTGATGGAATTAGATCAACTTCTTCTCATTCTAGTGAAGATTCAACTAATTTAGATGAAGTATATCTTGATTTAGAATTATTCAAATCATATACTGATGGTTACTTAAGTGAAATGGCACCTTATTTAACCAATAATGAATTGTCACTAATGGGAGAATCAATAAGAATCATAACTCTCGAGCTAGCCATTAGATTTTTAAGTGACTATATCAATGGAGACACTTATTTTAAAATAGATTATGAAAAACATAATTTAGACCGTGCCCGCAATCAAATCAAATTAGTTGAAGATATCGAAAGTAAATTAGATTTCATTAATCAATATATAAATCAGAGCTACACTAAATATTTAGAAAAATAATTGTGCTCTTTTTCTTTACAATTCATATATTTTAATAGGTGATATTATGCGTTTATCTGACTTACAAATGAAAGAAATTATTAACGTTTCGACAGGTAAAAGACTAGGTATGATAATTGATGTCATAATCGATTCCAAAGGTAATATAAAATCTTTGATAGTAGAGACCAAAAAAATAAAAAAATTTTCCAGTCGTGAAGAATATGAATTAGACTGGAAACAAATAGCTAAAATAGGTGATGACATCATTCTTGTAAATGATAAGCTCTCTTCTCAAGAAAGTGCTATAAGTTGATGTATTACCTAATTAATCAAATATAGTAGTTGTCTAAAATTTAAATTTATGGTAGAATTAGTATTGTAATAAAGATAGGAAGAAGGTGACTCTCTCATGAATAAAAGAAGTATTAACTGTAAGTTAACATGGGGG
>CANQPC010000018.1 GCA_947625625.1 uncultured Bacilli bacterium | reverse complement strand
AGTACAAATTTCTTTATAAAGTATTGAATTTGTTAATAAGAATGACAGTTATAATTTCAAACTATAATTTTAACCTGCAAATATCTATCATAGAGTTTAGTATTAATTTGCCTACGCAACTCTCTACATCCCCAATTAGATTTTATGGCTTCTTGTTCATAAAAATCTCTTTCTTCTTTTCTATCTATTTTAATTAGTTCTTGCAAATGTGTCCAAGACAATTCAGTCGGCACTGCCGACCAAATTGGATAGAACTCATAAAATTTTCGCATTCTTCTTATACTAACAGAAGAAAAACCACTTCCAAATTCATTCGTAAGTTTACTAGATAAAACATCTATTATTTTTTTACCATAACTTGCTTTTGTACTATTTTCGGATAATTAGTATGTTATTTTTCCTACATACCAATATACTTCCGTCATTGTAGTATCTATATGTTTAAACTTTTTTTCTCTAGCAACTATTATTTTATTACGAATATCTTGATAAATGTTTTCTATATTTGTTAATTCATTTTCATTGTTTACTATCATTTCATTTTTCTTATCCATTCAATAATCACCTTTTTTTTAATTTATATTATAGTTGTGGTTAAATGTCGTAATCGCCTTTTCAATTCCTCACTTAAATTTAACGATTTTTAAAGTGTTTTTATCAAATTTAAACAATTTTGCCTTTTTTAATAAAAATGTGTAAGATTGATTTTCACGAAAGCCCTTTATTTATAAGACTTTCACTAGGGGTTAATTGAATCGTAATCAACCAGTTAATGTTTGTTTTATTTTCATTCATTTTTATCACCACTACTTTTACTTTCTTCTATTAATAAATCAAAATCTGATTTATATAATTTATCTTGTTTTATTCGATACTTTTCAAATTCTGTTAACGCTTTATCACAAGCTATATCATGTGATATTTTCCCAGCATATTTTAATATATCTCTATCATCAGCAAGTAAAAATTTATCAATTCTCTTTGCCCAATCTTCCATTGTCATTGGAATATGTCTTCTTGCTCTATTTTCCGCAATTTCTAAAAATGCACTAACTATCCCCTCCAAATCTTTTAACTCATCATTGGACAAATAATTTTTAGCAATAATAACATCTGATTCCATTATTTTGCCATTAGGAGAATTTTTCCATGATGTTAAACCCATATGGTCTTTATTCGCATCAACTCTATCATATATTATTTCAGCAGCAGTTTGTTTTGAAACAGCATAGTGCATTTTATTTTGAACTTTTTTAAAAAAATCAATAGAAGTAGGAGATTTAGGGTCATAGTCAATGCTTGTTGCATATATATCTGTTACTTTTTGATAAAATCTTCTTTCAGACAATCGTATTTCTCTTATTTCTTCAAGTAACTTCTCAAAATAATCTTTATCAATAAATGAGCCGTTTTTCATTCTTTCTTTATCTAATACATAACCTTGAATCGTAAAAGTCTTTAAAACACTAGTAGCCCATCTTCTAAATTGAGTAGCCCTAATTGAATTCACTCTGTATCCTACAGAAATTATTGCATCTAAATTATAATATTCAATACTTCTTTTAACTTTTCTATTTCCTTCTAATTGAACTAATTCCATTTTGGAATAAGTTGAAGGTTTATCAAGTTCACCATCTGCATATATATTAATTAAATGTTTTGCAATTGCTGGTTGTTCTACATCAAATAATTCAGCCATTGCTTTTTGAGTCATCCAAAGAGTTTCATTTTCATATCTTACTTGAATACCTTTATCTTTTTCTTGTACTTTAAAAGTAATAAACTCTTCAGCACTACTTCTTATCATTAAATCTTTTGCCATTTTCTCATCTCCTTTACAGTATTTATTTAAAAATGTAAAAACTTTTTCTAATAGTTTACTTCATTTATAAGTATTTTACTATGATGTTAAACAAATAGTAATCAACCAGGTGATGTTTGTTTTATTTTCATTCCTTTTTATCACGTCCAATTTCTTTTAATATTTTATCATTTTCAAGAAATTTATCAAAATCTGAAATTAATAATACATCTTGTTTTTTCCTAAATTTATCATATTCCTTATATGCAAGTTCTCGAGCAACCTTATGAGAAATTTTTCCAGAGCTATGTAATATTTCCTTTCCATTAAATTGTAAAAAAGCATTAAGCTTTTCTACCCAGTCATTCATAGTCATTGCATTATGATTTTCTGCTTGCAATTCGGCATAATCTAAATACATTGTAACAATTCTATTTAAATCTTTTAATTCTTTTTCTGTTAAATAATTTTTAGCAATATCTACATCATATCTATAAATTGGTCCATTTGGTGATTCAGTCCAATTAGTAAGTCCCATATTTTCTTTATCAGAATCTACTCGATTATATATGATTTCAGCAGCCGTATTGCCTGTTACAGCATAATGTAGTTTGTTTTGAACGGTTTTGAAAAACCTTTTTGTAATTTCCGAATCCTTATCATAATCAATACTACAAGATGAATATATATCTGTTATTTTTTGATAAAATCTTCTTTCACTAGAGCGTATATTTCTAATTTTTTCTAAAAGTCTTTCAAAGTAATCTTCGCCAAAAATATAATTTGGATTTTTTAATCTTTCATCATCCATTACAAATCCAGTTATTAAATATTCTCTTAATACTTTAGTTGCCCATATTCTAAAATGAGTTGCTTTTTTAGAATTTACTCGATAGCCAACGGCAATAATCATATCTAGATTATAAATCTTTACAGGTTTCTTAGAATTATCAACGTCGGTTTTTCCGACGGTGTTACTTGGTGCAAGCTCACCACTATTTAAAATATTATTAATATGTTCTGTTATAGTGCTTCTAGAAACTCCAAACAATTCAGCTATTAAATTTTGTGTTAACCAAATATCATTATTAATTAAAAGTACGCTTACCTTAACATTATTATTATCATCTTTATATATTAAAAAATCATGATTTGTAATTTGTAATTCATTTTTCACTATATTCACCTCTTTTTTTCTCAAAAATATAAAATTTTTTCTAATAATTTCCTTTATTTTTAAGAGCTTGCTAAGATATCCCCATAAATCCGTATCACACAGTTAATACTCGTTTTTGGGAAACATTTTTCTTCATTTGGCATTTTAATCACTACCTTTTTCATTTAATAATTTAATTTTTTCGGCATTATTAAGAATATCCAATTGATATTTACATATATCACTTAATATTTCAAATTTTTCTTCTTTTGCTTTTTCTTCTTTAATTAGCTCAACATTATGTGATTCTAAATTAGATAAAACAGTTAATTCATTTATGGAAGCATAATCTCTTACATTTGAATTTTTTTGCTAAATCTAGATTTAATTCTCTCCATTTTTTAGTAGTAGTATGAAATAATATTACATTAAGGATATCTGCTTCTTCAGCATATTTTAACCATTCTTTATTTTTATAAAAATTATTATCAGATAAGATGTAATTTTTAATTGCATCTGTATGAATTAAATAATTATTCTTTGTAAGTATTCTTTTTACATCCCATTTTCTATTTTGATTTTCTAACTCTTTTAACCTTTCAAATTCTTTTATTAAATACAATTTGAATACAGGACTTATGGCAGATGCAAATTCAAAAGCAATATCCTTATGAGCGTAAGTTCTACAATATTTTCTACGTTTAGAATAAATAATTTTTTCTAAACCCATCGAATTCGACGGAATTAAAGTTCGGATTGTAAATTAATTTCCAAGTAGTTAAGAAATCTAATGTGCTTCTGTACGAAATCAGTTTCTTATAACATTTGCAACTCTTGAATTACTAATCTTTGCTTTTACTATATCTAAAATACAAATATAATTTTTTTCAAATATTTGTCCTTTTTTGTATTTATATTCCATATACCTTATCACCTACAATATCATTTTATCATACTTTTAAATTTTTCGGCTACTTTAACATTAATTTAAATTAAAAAGTTAGCTCATGAATAAATTGACGATTAATTATTTACCCTTTGATGGATGCTCATTTACTGTTTCACTTAAATTAGCGGTCAAAGCTGGATCATTTAATACTGCTAAACTTTCTTTTAAAATCTCTGGTGTCAAAAACTTGTATTCACGATTCCTAAACTTTTTTGGAATTGTTAAAGTAGGTGAAAAAGATGAAATATATGTTGCTAAAGCATCAGTAAAAGAATTTGCATCTAATTCACCTCTATCAAGGTGTTTCTTCATTTTCATAATATATGCCTTAAGTAGAAATTCAGTTGTATCTTTTAGAGAGCTTTCAGCCATTTCTTTTTCAAAAGGAAGAGGATTTGTACTTCTTAAATGTTTACTTAAAAAATCAGTTTTCGAAATAAATTTCATTATTTCTTCTTCAGAAGCATAATTTTTTAATTCATTAATAAGTCCAGGTAAATTAGCATTTAAATATAAGCTTTCCATTTTTTCTTGGCCGACAATTTTTTCTAATTTACTTGCAATGCTTCTTTCAAATATATAGCCTACTTGAGCTTCATAGTCCCCTATCGTTCCGCGGGCTTCTTCACCATGATTAAAATATCTTTCAGTTAATAATTCTGTATATCCTTCATTTAAGGCACTACCTAAAGAATCATGTCTTTCCTGTTTCATCGCGGTTTGCGAAAATCCGCTATAATTGACGCCATCTTTATGTACTGAACTTGCCATATGAAATAATTCATGATAAATAACTATTCTAGCAAAAGAATATTTTTTTATTACATCTTCGTTAAAATATATGTTTATTGAATTTTTTTTTCGTACTGTAAGTCCCTCCTATGCCAAAAAGAAAAGTTTTACTTCCAGGAATTTTAGATTTTATTTTTAATTCATTCAAATTATTATAAAAATTAGTTAGATTATTCGACGGGAACTTTTCCATAAAAGTCTTAGCAAATTCGGCGATTGATTCTCCAAAACGCTCGGAAGCTAATTTTTCAATATCGACGCTAGAATAATTTTGCTTTAATTCAGGTGGTAGGCTAACTTTACTAATATTTTTAGGTTTAAAATCTCTATGTAATTTATATCCTTTAACTACTCTATTGGCAGCATAAAAAGAAGCTACATAACTTGCAAATAAGAGAGGATAATTTATTTGCTCCAATAAAACTAAAATTTCATTCATTGGAAAACACTTCCTTTACTTTTTACTGCTGCATTTCTTGCAATCTTTTTTCGACTTCTTCCCACTCTTCTTCGGTTTCGATAGGGTCTAATTTACTATCATCTTGCGGATAATATATCGAGGCAAAAACATTCAAATTGCCATCTTCATCACTCGTATTATCGGTATAGACTACGTAATTTTTTCCTGTCTTTTTTAAATTAAAAGCACATAAAATTTCATATATAACTTCTTTTCCAAAATTATCGGTAATTTTTAAAAATTTTTTTTCATTCATTTTAATCTTCCTTTCATATCGATTGTTACATTAAATAAAGTAATACTGACTAAAGGCTATTTACTAATATTCATCAAATAATCATCAAATATTTTTAGTAAATAATCGGAAGGATCTAGGCCATCTGCTTTCATTCGTAACATATTTATTAAATCCGTATCATTAATATTCAAAATTAATTTTTTATGTTCAGTTAATATTCCTCGAGCGGCTTTAAGAGCATTGGGAGAAAATCCTTTTCGCGATATAATAAAGGCAACATTTCTTAAAGCGGCATCAAACAAATATTTTTCTGTTATATATATCAAATTTTGATCTATACTTTCACTATAGTTTTTAAATTCAAATACAACATATCGCGAGCGATAATAAGATAAAAATATTTTCCAAATATCTGATATTCCCTTTAAACTACAAATCATATCCATCTGAAACATTTTTTCATCAGTTTGATTTTGTTTCTCTACTCTAGCAAATTCGGAACCAAATAAATAATCGATAATGTCATAACATAATTTTTCATATTTTTTGTCGTTATTATCAAGCTTTCCCGGCTTTAATTTTTCTAATTTTTTAATGTAGGAAATAGTTTTTTCAATAGTAACTGGTTCTTCATTAGTAATATTTTTTTCTTTGGCAATAAAGATGTCTTTTAAAAGAGGTTCCTCTACTTCAATGTTTTCAAAATCATAGTAAATACATTTCGATAATTCATCTTTTAATTTTTTATTATTATCTATTAAATATAATATATTGGCAATATCGATAATTAAAATATCTCGTTCATTAAAATATTTTAATTTTTCTTTTGAAGGTACTCGGCACGAAACTAATAAAATACTGATAACTTTTTCATCAAAGATCTTTCTAGCTATTTTATTATAGTGAGAAACTTGTTCGATAGCTTGATTTAATATACTTTGCTTAACAAATCTACTCTGATAGCCTTTTACTTCGACGATAATTTTTTGATTATTCTTTTTTAATAAAAAATCGGTGAGAAAGAAATATTCATGATACTTAATACTATAGTCTTTTAATATTTCTGTAAAATCGTATTGATTTAAGAATATTTCGGCAAATTTTTCAAATAGATATCCAGTTATATTAGGACTAATTAAACCTCTTTTAATAGCTTTTTCGGCCGAGAGTACATAATCCATTTTTTTATTTTGAAGCCAAGTTTTACTGTGACTCTCCGAAGAGCAAAAAGAGATAAAAAGCGCATTAGAATAATTCTTTCGTAGTAATTTATAGTATGCTTCATCTATATAGTCAGTATTAATTAAAATTACAATATCATAGATGTCTTCTTTCAAAGTAGATGGATAAAAAGATACTGTAACATTTTTTACTTCTCTAAAAAGTCTATTATTAGGAAGGCCACGAGCTAGAAACAAGATATTGCTACTTGGCATTTTATGAATAATTTCTTTGATAACTTTATAAATACCAGTTCCAGTAGCCATTTCGATAAAAGTTTCCTTCGAATTTTGCTTAACTCTATCTAAAATAATTTTTACTATTTCTATCTGATAATCATGTAACATCAATACACCTCTTTACGAAATAAATTTGTTCTTTTACTTATGACTAGCTTTCCACTTTTTTATTTGCTCTAATCTCTCTTTAAAACGGATTTCATTACCTTGTTTACCTGGCTGATAGTAAGCTTTTCCTATCAGTGATGGCGGAAGGCACTCCATAGTCGTAAGTTTATCTTGACTATCGTGAGCATACTGGTATCCTTTTCCATAGCCGAGTTCTTTCATTAATTTAGTAGGAGCATTCCTGATAACAAGGGGAACGGGGTCCGCTATCATCTTTTTGGCATCGATGCTTGCCAGTCTATATGCTACATCACAGGCATTAGATTTTGGTGCTAATGACATATAAATAACGGCCTCTGTCAAATGAACGTTACATTCGGGCATACCAATAAAATGACAGGCATGGTATACGTTTATGGCTACATTTAGAGCATTAGTATCGGCAAGGCCAATATCTTCGGAAGCAAACCTGGTAATTCTTCTCGCAATATAAATGGGATCTTCTCCAGCTTCCAACATTCTTGCTAACCAATAGACAGCGGCATCAGGATCGCTATTTCTCATCGATTTATGGAGAGCAGAAATGATATTGTAATGTTCTTCGCCATTTTTATCGTATAAGAGCGTCTTTTTCGTCAAGCACTCTTCGAGCATTTCATCGGTGATTTTGATAGTTCCATCTTCTAATATATTTCCATTGATAATTAACATATCGAGAGTCGTAAGGGCAACTCGGGCATCACCATTGGCAAATTTGGCAATAACATTTAGACTATCTTCCGATATATCAATTTTTTCTTTACCGAAACCTCTATCATCTTTAATGGCTCTTTTTAAAAGCATTAAAATATCTTCAGACGATAACTCTTTTAAGACAAATACTCGGCATCTAGAAAGTAAGGCATTATTTACTTCGAAAGAAGGATTTTCGGTCGTTGCTCCGATTAAGACAATCGAGCCTTTTTCGACAAATGGCAAAAAGGCATCCTGCTGAGCTTTGTTAAAGCGGTGAATTTCGTCGACAAAGACGATAGTTCTTATTCCTAACTTTTTATTACTATCGGCATCTTCCATGACTTTTTTTATTTCTTTAATTCCAGAAGTTACGGCTGAAAAAGTAATAAACTCCGATTTAGTACATTTTGCTATAATTCTAGCGAGAGTAGTCTTCCCAACTCCCGGTGGACCCCAAAAAATCATCGAAGATATGTTATCACTTTCAATCATTCTTCTTAAAATTTTATTATCTCCTATTAAGTGTTGTTGGCCGGCAAATTCATCTAAATTTCTCGGTCTCATTCGCGATGCTAATGGCTCATTCATAGGTAAATCAAATAATGATGACTGCTCCATGTCCTTCACTTCCTCGATATAATTTTTATAGCTAATAATACTTAAAATTATTTTAATATAGCTTTCTTCTATAATTATTATAACATATTATCATCAAAAAAAATGATTATTTCTAATCATTTATTAAATACCACCAAAAGCAGATATAGGCCATATTCGGTAAATGGCTTTTCCAATAATATCTTTTTCATCAATTAAACCGATATATCGACTATCTTTAGATACAGGTCGATTATCTCCAAGTACTAAATATTTTCCTTCGGGAATTTTATTACAACTACATATTTCTTCTAAATTAAAATCTTCTGTATCACGAAACGAAAAATTTTCTTTAACTAACTCATCATTTACATATAATTTATTATTTTTATACGAGATATGTTCTCCAGGTAAGCCAATAATTCTCTTTATGATTTCTTCTTTTTTATCATTTTCTTTTTCATATAGGACAACTATATCAAACCTTTTGATACTATCTCCATGATATCCAATCTTCCTTACCAATAATAGATTGCCATCTTCTAAATTAGGAATCATCGAACTACCGCTGACAATAACTGGTGTCATAATGAATGTCCTAATTATTACTACTAAAACGATGATAACAACATATGGAAATAACTCTTTTAAAAATTTTTTCATCTTATACCTCACAATAATAAAAGATAATAGCTAATCTATTATCTTCTCTCTTTAATCTTGTAACTACCAGCTCTGTCTCTCAAGAAATATAATTTAGCTCTTCTAACCTTACCAGGTTTTTCAATTTTAATATAAGCAACCTTGTTAGAATGAATATGGAATGTTTTTTCAACACCAATACCAGAATATACTCCTCTTACAGTAAAAGTCTCCGATACGCCTTTTCCTTTTCTTGCAATTACAGTTCCTTTAAAATCTTGAACTCTTTCCTTAGATTTACCACCTCTAGTTTCAGTGATAATACATCCGACAGTAACGGAATCTCCAACACGAAATTCTGGTAAATCTTTCTTTAATTGACTTGCAGTTATTTTGTCAACTATATTCATCGATTATACACTTCCTTTCCTTTCAGATAATCATTACTCCAAAGTAAGCGGATTATCTCATGACGAAATTAATTTTACCATATATTATATTAAATTTCAACTATTTTTTAACTATTTTATTATAAAAAGTGAGCTGTAAACTCACTTAAGTCAAAAGACTTCAAATACAAGGAGATAATAGTATTACTATATATTACTTGCGTAGTCTGCGAAAATGAATACTAAGTAATACTATCATTAATATTATGATTACTTTAAGATTTATTATACTCAATCGTATTAATTATAATACCTAATACTAAAATAAAGCAGAGAGCATATACCCAAATAAGTAAGATAGTAATGCTAGATAGTCCGCCATAAATTAGGTCATATTTTCCAAAATACTTTATATAATAGCTAAATATAGCGGTAAATAAAACCCAGCCGACAGTAGTTACAAGAGCACCGATCGTCGTATCTTTACTTTTTATTTTAATTGATGGAGCAATTGTATAAATAAGTTTAATATTAATAAATATTACTAAAAAAGTTAGTGGCCACTTTAATAATAAATAAATAGTTTGAATGGTACTACCAATATCTTTAAAGACATTATAGCTTTCAAGTAAATCTAGAATGCCTCCACCGAGCATCGGAACAATAAGTAAAAATAAAAGTAAGGCTATGATTATAAGCATAATGGAAATTGACTTTAAATGGTTTTTAATACTCGAAGAAGATTTTACATTATATAGACTATTTGAAGCTTCCACTATTGCATACATTCCTTTAGAAGCGATAGCTAAAGTGACGACATTCAAAAATCCGACCGATAAATCAAAATTTTTTCCCGAAATGGCACCTACTATAACATTACTTATGTAACTAGGTAAAAAATCACTGATTAAACTGATAATAGTCTCTAAAGATATGGAAAAAAAGCCCGCTATTACGACAATAATCGTAAGTAAGGGGATACTTGCGAGAACGAAACTATAAGCTAAATAAGCAGGCAAAATTCTAAGCTCTCTAGAACTTAGAATTTTTAAACATTTTTGAAGATATTTTTTCATATTTGTAATCATACCCGATCACACTCACATATTTTCTTTTTTCTTTCGCATATCAAGTGTTGCTTCATTGATAGCATCATCAACTGTCTTTATATCATCCATAATCATACTATATCCAATAGCGGCACCGAAGCCATAAGGAAGTTCTTTTAAATCTTTATATATTCTTCTAGTATAAGCAATGACATCTTTTTCACTGTAACCAACCATATATATAAGAAATTCATTACCATCAGTTCTTATAATATCTGTATTAGGTTCCTGATTAACTATCAAGACACTGGCAGCTTTTTTAATAACCATATCTCCTTCTTCATGACCTTTGTTGTCGTTAATATATTTAAGATTATTCAAATCGACTACCACAAATGCTTGAGGATAAATAACATTATCGTCCCATTCTTTAATCTTTGCATTCAAATAAGTACGATTTTTAAGAGATGTCATCGTATCAATATATCTTAATTTATCATTATTATGTAACGATAGTTCTTTAGCTTTTCTCTTCTTCAAGATAAAACTAATCAAAAAGATAATAGAGATGACAATTAAGGTTATTAAAAATACTAAAAGGACACTGAAATCATATATTTTTTCATTGGTATTATATTTATAACGTATCGATTCGTAATTTACAGAAGAAACATAATAATTAAACATTTCAGCAAAGATCGTGTTTTTATTTACATCTCTAATTACGAAATCATATTCATATGGTAAAACACCTTCGTATATAACATTATAATCTCCAAATTTATTATTTTTATAATAATTATATGTATCTTTATCAATAACTATTATCGAAGAAGAACTTACTTTTTGAAGAAGGCTATCAGTATTATTATAAATTTTAGCACTAATACTATTGGCATTAGCTAAATCACTGATATAACTATTTTTAACAGTAACTATTTCTCTACCAGTTAAACCTTTAAAGGAATTTATGACAAATAAATCTTTCGATAATACGACATATTTTTCTTTAAATAATGATGGTGTATGTATCGTATCGATATTTAAACCACTGGTACTAAAGTTACCAAAGACAAGATCTAATTCACCACTTGAAAAGTCTTTGCGGAGACTTTCGATATCTTCGTAATAGATAATTTTAAAGTCGACATCAAATAAATCTTCAAAGCCACTTAGATAGTTAGATAAAGTACCGACAAACTCTCCATCTTCTCTATTTTCAAAAGGCATATAAGTAATATAACCGACAGTATAAGAATTTTCATTATAGTTCATTCTATCTGCTTCACTAATTTCTTTTCCTCTAAAAAATTCATTTAAGAAACTTTCTTTATAAGAAGCTTGCAACCTATCTTTTTCATACTGAAGATAATACTTTTTCATTATGTTAAGAAAAGTTTTATCGTTGACTCGCAAAACATATTTTTTTGCTATATCTGTCAAGTGAAAAGTAATGTTTAAATCATTTTCTAAAATAGCATCAATATACATATTATATGGAATTAAAGCATATTCAAACTCTTTATTATCGAAACTAGTAACAATATCATCAATAGAATCTTTCGGAGTAAACGAAACATTTTTAGCATCCGCTAGATAATTCGAAGCAAGTCCAATATCATCTTCTAAAACCATAATATTAATATTTTCTATATCATCGATGTAATCGATCGATACTTCATTATTAGATACTAAAACATAATGGTCTTGATAAAGGAGTATATCATTGTCATTTAGCTTTGTATTATTACTTAAAATTTGAAAAGAAGTTTCTTTTAAGTTTGTAGGATTAGCAATTGTATAAGAAACTTTATTAAAATTAATACCATATTTATTGGTAAACTCGTCAAGAAAATCAAAAATAACACCATTTCCATTTTTGCCATAAATAGGAACATCATTATATACACTTACATCAATTACATTACTGGTATTATCATTAATCCATTTCTTTTCTAATAATGAAAAGCTCGAATCATCTTTACTGTAATTTAAAATAAATATTCCAAGTAAAACGACAAAAATAATTCCTACGAGAACAAGAACAATAATTTTATTATTTCTTTTTTTCATATTTTCACCTAACTTTTTAACCAAGTAATAGAATCTAAATTATGATGTTTATTTCCGGTTATTACAGTGTCAGATTCTTCACCTTCCCATTTTAAGAAATAAGAAAAATCATAAAATTTTAATTCTTCTTCCGTATAATTATCTAAGGTGTTTGCCGCTAGTTCTTTGGCTTTTTCGACGCTAGTATCACTTTTTAGAACTATCGTCGTATAGACAATTTTACCCTGAAGTCTCACCGAAGCATCTTCCGCTAATTCTGTTTCCATTACTTCAGCTTTAACTCCATCATAGACATCACTATCAATTTTGACATCTTCAATACCATCTAATCTATTACCATACTTGTCTGAAGAACCACCGAGTAGCAACTCTAAAAATATTATTAACAATATAATAAACAAAACAAGAGTTAAAACCATAACTATCGTTAGTCCTTTATTTTTATTTATCCAATTTTTTATTCTTTCCATCCTTATTTCTCCTTCTTATCTAATACAATAATATTATACTATAAAGGAAAATATTTATCAAGCTATTTTCCCAGCAAAATACTTTTGACATGATAGTAAGTTTTTGTTATACTAGTATTGTAGCATAGGAGGAAAAAATGATATTAAATTATACGCAGTTTCTATTGCAAATAACCATCTGTTTTTTATTAAGTTCCTGTATTGGTATCGAAAGGCAATACCGAAGAAGAGTCGTCGGTCTTAGAACTATTATTTTAGTTAGTTTAGGGGCTTTTCTATTTGTTAGATTTTCTTTTGCTTTTCCTGAATCTGACATGACGAGAGTTGCCGCTCAAGTAGCAGCGGGCATTGGCTTTATTGGAGCAGGAGTTATCTTAAAGGATGGAAGAAGTGTCAAAGGACTAACTACCGCTGCTACACTATGGTGTTCGGCAGCTATCGGAATTTTATGTGCTGGAAATCTTCTCTTTGAAGCGGCAGTGGGAACGTTAATAATTTTATTTACAAATATTATCTTACGTACTGTAAATAGTAAAATAAACAATCTAAGTGGAAATATTAACTATAATATATACTCTTTTAGTATTATTTGCGAAGAAAAAAAGGAAATGGAAATAATCAAAATTCTCAAAAAAATTGTCATAAAAAATGAAGCTAACATAAATAGTATCGAAACAAGTGAAACTGACAATGGTAACATTAAAATTGATATTTCTATTACCGACAAAAAAGATACTGTCTACCAAGAAGTTATGAAAGATATTCCCGGACGAGAAGATATTCTCTCAATTAGTCTAAACAAAAAAGATTTCGGACATTATTCGGAAGAAGAAGAATAAAATATATCATACGATAAAAGCCCCGTTTCTCAAACAAGAAACGAGGTTTTTATATTTTAATTATCGAAGATAACTTTTTTATAACTTTCTTTTCAATACGTGAAATATAAGACTGTGATATACCAAGAAGGGCCGCGACTTCTTTTTGAGTCATTTCTGTTTTGCCATTTAATCCATAGCGAAGTTCAATAATTTCTCTATCTCGGTCATTAAGTTTTGATACCTCTTTATATAATAAATATTTGTCTAGTTCATTTTCAATTGGTTTAGTGACGATATCTTCGTCAGTACCTAGGACATCTTCAAGATGAAGTTCGTTTCCTTCCGAATCGAAGCTTAGGCTATCTTCAAAAGATACTTCGCTTCTTTTTCGCTTTGTCTTCCGAAGATACATCAAAATTTCATTATCGATACAACGTGAAGCATAAGTTGCCAGTTTAATATTTTTATCATTTTGATAAGTATTTACTCCTTTTATTAGGCCAATTGTTCCAATTGATACTAAATCTTCAAGGTCAATTTTAGTGTTTTCATATTTTTTAGCTAAAAAGACTACTAGGCGTAAATTATGTTCGATTAATTTATCGCGAGCTTTTTTATCTCCCTGCAAAAAGAGATTAACATACTTTTCTTCTTCTTCTTTTGATAAAGGTTCGGGAAGGATATCGGTACTGCCAACATAAAATAAATAACTGATCTTTCTAAATAATCTTTTTAATAATTTTAACATTTTATCACCCTTTCATCACATCTTTATGAAGTATAACATCAACCCCGTCGATTAATATTGGATTATCACAAAATGCTACAAGTACTTCCCTCTTACATTTCTTTTTATCAATATAAATACCATTAATTTTAATACATTTTAACATGCCATGACTATCGACAGTACTAAATGGGACTAAAATGAAATTATCTTCTCGATAGTATTTACTAGATACTAAGATAATAGGCCTTTTTTTATATGGATCGTATAGATTATTTCCAGTATCCATAAATCCGACTAGAGAAAGCTTATCATTATCTTTAAAATATATGTCAACTAAATAATTATTATTATATATTTCTTTTACTTTTTGCATTTCCTTAATGTAGAGAATCATTACTTCAGCACTGATAACTATCATTATTAAATAATTAATTAAAATATTTGTACTAACTTTTAAATTAAATAAATACATTACACCCCCTATCAGCGTACTAACAAAATACATATAGATAATATTTTTTATAAAATAAGTTATTCTTTTGTAACCAAAGGCCGTCAAACTAATTATTATAGCGGTGATAATTTCTACAAAGATGATATTAATTTTTAAAAAGAGAAAAAGGGAAGAAATTCCACCAATAATACAAGATATTATTACTCTAAATATTTTAATTTTTCTCTTAAGTAATAGACCGACCGATAAAATAATAATTAAGTCCATCATAATATTAAACAAAAAAAATAAATCAATATATATCTTCATATATTGATTATAAAAAAAAGAATATAAATTAAGTGTCGATTTATATTCCTAACTATTCAAATCAAATAAATTACTCTCTTCTCCTACGCAATGTCCTTCACCTGCTTTGTCACCTTCGACGTACTCTTTACCAGAAATATTACATCCCATTTTTGTAATAGCGTCTTGTAAATAGCCGCCAAATATTCTAACCGCTCCAATAGCAAGCACCGTAACAAGCGATATTATAAGCACATACTCGACAAGTGTCTGTCCCTTTCTATTTAACTTCATATCGTGCCCTCCTATAATACACTTATATTGTACTATATATTTTAAAATAAAGCAAGATTTTTATATCTTTTTTTCTGTTTTACCAATAAAAAAAGAATATTATTTTCATAACATTCTCTATTTTTTTACTTTTCTTCTTTCTTGGTACTCTTAGTAGTAGTCTTTGTAGTTTCTTTCTTTGCAGGAGAAGTCTTTTTAGGACTAGCTGCTTTCTTAGCGGGAGCTTTTTCTTCCTTTGCCGATTTTACTTCTTCTTCTTTTTTAGCCGCTACTACTTTAGGGGTATAAGTCTTTCCACTTAAAGCATCTTTAGCTATAACTACTAAATCAGCAAAAGCTTTAGGATTATCAATAGCAAGCTCACTTAACATTTTTCTGTTTACAGTAACTCCTGCCTTATTTAAACCATCAATAAATTTGGAATAAGAAATATCATTTTCACGACATCCAGCATTAATTCTCGTAATCCATAATTTCCTAAAATTTCTCTTATTTTGTTTTCTATCTCTAAAAGCATATTCTCCCGAATGCATCACTTGTTCGTGAGCGGTCTTATAAAGTCTATGTTTACTACCAAAGTAACCCTTTGCTTCTTTTAAAACTTTCTTTCTTCTTGCACGTGCAACAGTGCCACCTTTAACTCTCGTCATAATTATCCTCCTATATTAAATCTTTAACTCTCTTGTAATCAGCCTTAGATAGACTAGTATTTTTCTTCTTGCTACTAGCTCTAGCGGCACTATTCTTTCCAGTATTATGTAAAACACCTTGTCTCGACTTTGTAATTGATCCGCTTTGTCTTACATTCAATACTTTTTTTAATCCCTTATGGGTTTTCATTTTATTTTTTTTAAGTTTAGTCATAATTTCCTCCTTCTATTTTTTTGGTGCAAGTAACATAAACATTGTCTTTCCTTCTATTTTAGGCTTAGATTCAATATCCGCTACATCACTAACTTTTTCATAAAACCTATCGAGAACTTCCATAGCAAGTTCTGGATGAGCAATTTGTCTTCCCTTAAATCTGATACTAGCTTTTACTTTATTGCCTTTTTCGAAAGCTTTAATGGCATTATTAACTCTCGTATCAAAGTCATGAATATCAATATTTACAGATAATCGGAACTCTTTAGTTTCCACAGTAGCTTCTCTTTGCTTTTTTTGAGCTTCCTTAGTTTTCTTTTTTCTTTCGTACCTAAATTTATTATAATCCATTATTTTACATACTGGTGGATTAGAATTTTCATTCATAAGTACTAAATCAAATCCAGCATATCCAGCAAGGGTAAGAGCATCTTCTTTAGACTTGATACCAAGTTGCTCTCCACTTGGTCCAATAACCATCATTTCTTTGCATCTAATTTGCTCGTTGATAGGGTTTTCTTTTAAATTAGCTATAACTAACACCTCCAAAAAATGAATACTCAAAAGAAGTATTCATTTATCCATTAAAAAGCTATATATATTGTAATAATCTAAGTGGCTTTTTTACCTATTGTTATTCACAATCAGGTGAGATAAATTAATCTTCTTTCCGTTTCCTAGTTAAATTATATTATATTAAATACTAAAAGTCAACTAAAACTTGCTTTTTGTTAATCCTTTTTTAAAATGTTACCATATCATTAGTTAAAATGTTATCAAACTTATGTTGTATAATATCTCTTTGGAAAGGAGATATTTTATATATGCATAATAAAGAATATGCATTAAAACTTGTTCAAGATAAGATTAATGGAAATAATAATTATTCTTATTCTCAAATTGCTTCTTTAACTGGATATACAAAAATGCAGTTAATTAGATTTTCAAAAGAATTAAATAAAAAGGATATTGATTCTATTTTAGTTCATGGTTTAACTAATAAACCTTCAAACAATTCTCCAACCACAGAGGAAATTGATTTCATTAAGAACTTCAAGAATAAATATCCAGTTATTAGTATAACACAATTCCAAGACATTTACCATGAAGACATTATTTTTAACAAGAATATGGCCAATGTTGTTAAAAAATATAAGCTCAAAGTTAGAAGTTATTCTTTCTTTGAATCTTTATATGAAAAGTTTAATTGGGTTAAACCTATCAAACATAAATGTTTTAATAAAGAATATGACTCCCATCCTTTAAGAGAACCTTCTCCTAGAAGAGGTATTTTAATTATGATTGATGGTACTCCTCACGATTGGTTTCAAAATGGTAGAAAATCTTCATTACACTTAGCTATTGATGACGCGACTGGTGAAGCTTTATGTGGCTGGATTATGCCTACTGAATGCTTAGAAGGTTATGTTCATATGCTTGAAATTTTAGTTACTAAATATGGTATCCCTGAAAACATTTATTGCGATAGACATACTATTTTAATAAATCCTAAAGATGGAGAATTAACTCAATTTGGTCGCATGTGTGAAGACTTAGGTATTAATATTATTGCAGCTAATACTCCACAAGCTAAAGGCAAAGTCGAAAAATGGAATAATACTATTCAAAATAGATTAATTAATGATATAAGAAGATACAATATTAAATCTGTTGATGAATTAAACAAATTTTTTAACAATTATTATTGTAACTATCTTAATCACAAATATGCTTATGAACCAAAAGAAGAAGATACTGCATTTGTTCCTTTAGATAATATGGATTTATCTAATATTTTATGTATTAGGGATAAAAGAACTATCCTTAATGGCAATATGATTTCTTGGAATAATAATTACTATCAAATTTTAGATAAAGATAATACAATTAAACAAATATATAAAGGAACAGAAATAACTGTCTACGAAAATGTTTTAACAAAAGTCATAAGAGTTAAATATTATAATATCTTTTATGAAACAAAAAAAATTGAAGGTCATAAACAAGATCCAGTTAAAAAAGAGCAATTAAGAATAGATAACCAAAAACAATTAGAACAAGTTTTAAAAGAACGAGATGAAAGATTAAAAGCAAGGGCGAGCAAAGCGAGTTTATCTTGACCCTTGCTTTTTAGATTTCATCATTTACAATATTATTTCAAACAAAGTTCATCTTTGTTTGTTATCTATATTACAAATCGGTAACATTTTAACTAATGTTTAACACTAAAACTTGCTTTTTCTTCAAATTTTCCCTACTATTCAATACATTTAATATTAAAATTAGATACTATTTATTATAGCATCTAATTTATTTTTAATTAAATGAGCGTTATCATAATCATCAATTTTTCCATAAAAAGATATCAAATGAATATAAGAAAATACTAATAAGCTACTATCATTAATCTTTTCTCTAAGAGAAATATTTTTAATATAATATTCTTTGGCAAGTTCATATTCACACTTTTGACTATAGTAGTTTCCTATCATCATGTAAGTATGAGCGAGAAGTTCTGATATTCTGCTATCATTTAAACTTTCCATTAATTTAATTGACTCCAAGTAATAGTCAATTACCCTATCATCATACTTATTTATTAAGCTCATACTTATAATTTTTTGGTCGATATCTACTATCCGAGTAACATTCTCATAGTTAATATTATTTTTTAAAATTTCTTTAGCTTTTAAGTAATTTTTAATGGCCTTTGGATAGTCATTATTTTTCATATATAAAAATCCTAAAGTATCATAAGAATCCAAAAGAAGATTATCATACTTATTTTTTTCTAATAGTCTAGTACGTTTCAAATAATAATAAATAGCTTTTTCATAGTTATTATCTTCTTCAAATAATTTAGCTAAATTATGATAGTAATTAGCTAGTGATAAATCATTATCCATAAACTTTTCCCGTAAGCTGATAGCTTCCTTAAAATAGTCGTAAGCTTTATTTCTCTTGCCAATTTTAGCATATAAAATAGCTAAATTATTATATATAATTCCATTACTTTTTCTTTCATTATTTTCCATAAAATGTTACTCTCCTCTCTTCTATTAATTACAAAAATATTATATCATTATAATAATTTCTCGTCAATACTTTTTCGTACATTTGTTTGCTATTTGACACTAAAAAAGAAGATTATTTTTTTTCTTCTTCATCTTCTTTCAAATAGTTAGGATCGATACTGCTTGTTATTTCTTCTTCTACTTCTTCAGTAACTTCTTCGGGTATTTCATCCCATGGTTCTTCATCTTCTTCGATGGCAATTTTAACTTTAGTATCTCCTACTATTTCAACTCCTAATTCCTTTTCAATTTCTATTTCGATCGAATTTTCTTTTTCTTTAGCCGATACACAATTAGGTTGTTTTAAACTTCTAACAATAATATCTTTAGTACTAGAATCTGTCGTCTCTTTCTGTGATACTGTCACTATTTCTCTGTATGGTATATTCTTAGTTATAACAGATGTCTTGGTATCATTATCATAAGAGTACCACAAGTTAACATCAAAAGAGCCATCTATTTCAATCTTACCATCAACTTCATGTCCCGAAAAATTATGATTAATTACCCAACAACCAAGTACTGTATTTGGTTTAGTTTCTGTATTAACTGTATAAATATTTCGATAATACTTTTTTCCTTTTCCAACGACAGCCTTCGTTACTATTTCTTTATACGCTGACAAAAGATATCACCCCTCACAATAATTTATGAAGGAATAGTGAAAAAAGTACCAATTTATTTAAAATAATTATTCTTCTCGCAAGGTAACTATAAAATTACTTGCTCCACTTGCTTTTCCTTTAAGGTAACTATAGCCTAGTATTGAGAAAACTATTGCACCAATGAAATTGACAATTAAGTCTTCCATTGTATCATTGAGTCCAATATCGATATATCCACCATATTTTTCCATATAGTCTTCGCCATTGACGACGAGAGATTCGATAGGAATAGTAACGCTTTTATTTTCTCCTTCAGTATTAAATTTAACACTTGTAATCTCAGTAATTACAGTATCTTTTTGCATATCTGAAGAAAATATTTTATCGACAGAATATTCAAATATTTCCCATATAACCCCTGTCGTCATTGAAAAACAAAAGCCACATAATACTACATATATAGGTTTTAAAGGAACTTTAATTCTCTTACTATTATTAAAAATATTAGCAAGTGAAAAGCCCATACCGGCCATAATAAAGCCATTAATCGTATGAAGAATAGAATCGAAATTTTTTATGTTAATATAAAATTCGTTGATTTCTCCTAGTATATATGATGAAAAAATAAAAAGATAGATAATTATTTCCAAAGCATCAGGAAAGACAATTTTAAATTTATAATCTAAAAAACTTGGTATTAAAAATAAAATAAGTGATGAAATACATAGAATAGCATTAGGTATATTTCCCAGCATCAGTTGTCTTACGAGAGTAATTAAAATAAGTATTCTAAATATAAGGTAAACCGCTAATTTTTTCCCCTTTTTCTTTTTAATTTCCATTTTAATATTCTTATACAACTTCATATACATCACAAACTCCTAATAATATTCTACCAAAAATCATAATAAAAAGCTATCATTATTTATCATCTTTAATCTTAATATTATATACTGAAGGACCATATATAATGTTTCCATCAATATCAAATCGCGAACCATGACAAGGACAGTCCCATGTTTTATCGACATAATTAAAGATAAGATTACACTTCATATGAGGACATATATTACTGACGATATGCTCATTTTTATCTTTATCAATATATATTCCACATCTTTTGCCATTAATTAATTTTACCTTTACGTCATCTTCATAATAATTTTTATTTGGGTTAAGCTTATTTATTACATAAGAACTGCCAGTTTCAATATTATAAAGAGGAAGATTCTTTATTTTATCAAAGGAAATACTTCTCTTAGGATCAAATAATTCTCTATATTTATTATCTCTTTCCATAATAAGGTCACTTATTATCATCCCAGATAATGCTCCATTGGTATTTCCCCATTTATTAAATCCTGTAGCTATATATAAATTATCTTTAATCTTTCCAATAAAAGGAAGACTATCATAAGTCATAATATCGTGAGTATGATAAAAGTAATCTATCTTTTTACCGAAGTATTTTTTATATTCGTCTTCTAATTCTTTAAAGTCTTCTCGCACATCAAGTTTTTTACTGACGCTGTGACTTCTTCTTCCATATATTAAATAATTATCTTTATCTTTATTATAATACCGCATTGAAATACTAGGCTCATCATGAGATATCATCTGAATATCAATACTTTTATCTACTAATCCTGCGCCAATAAAAAATTTTTCTACTTTCGTTTTAAATGGTGTTAAAAAAGGAATAATAAACATTGGATAATGAGAAGTAATCGCAACTGCTTTACTTGTTATCTTCCTTCCATTACTTAATTTTACTTCATAAAAGTTATCTTTTTTACTGACACTTACACATCTAGTTTTTTCATAAATATTAATTTTATCTTTTATAATATTTTTAATACCTACTAAATATTCATAAGGGTTAAATGCATAGCTAAAGTCTGTCTCTAAAGCATATTTGCTAGGATAATTATTAGGTAAATCTGATACTACACGATAATTAATATTATTTTTCTTATAAAATTCTATTTCTTTATTAAAATCTTTATCTTCATCTTTGGTACTAAAGACGTAAGACTTTGTTTTATTTAAGTGACAAGATATCTTATTATCTTTGATAATTTTTAAAACTTCTCCTATAGCTTTAATTTGACTATCATAATATAGTTTAGATGTCTCTTCATTATAATTACTTGCTATTTTATTATATATTAAATCTTGCATAAAGGTTAGCTTTCCAGTATTATGAGATGTTGCTCCGCTACCACAACTACTTTTTTCAATCAAGACAATTTTTTTATCTTCATCTTTTAATTCATACGCTAAAGATAAACCGGCCATTCCACCGCCAATAATTAAAATATCACACGATATATCTTCTTGCAAACTAGGTAAGTACTCATCTTTGACTCCAATAGTCCATATGCTTTCTCTTTTCATATATAATCACCCTTATTATTATGGAAAATTTTTCCTAAAAGATACTAGGAGGAAAATAAATAATTATAAAATTAGGTAAATATCAATGTCAAAAAATAATCTTTTGAGTAGACTATATTAGATATCACATTAGGAGGTGTATATATATGTATTACTATGGTGGATATTCAGGAGGATATGGTAACAGTGGCTGCGGTTGCGGTGGCAATACAAACTATGGCTATCCTTCTTATGGATACGGATATGGTGGTGGCTTTGGATACAGTGCCGCTATTATATTAGTATTATTTATATTATTAGTTATAATCATAGGTACCAGAGTAGTAGCTTAATAGGCAATTAAGGGAAAACTATTCCCTTTTTTTTAATTTTATGATACAATACATCATGAAAGAAGGAGTCCGTATGTTAAGAACTAAAGATATTTTAGATGAAAAAGATCCACATATCAGAGCTAAAAATACCGAAGTTACTTTTCCATTATCTGAAGAATATAGAAATATCATTCCTGAAATGTTAAAACATTTACGATATTCCCAAATTGAAAAATTATCAAAAAAATACGACTTAAGACCGGGCATGGGCCTAGCGGCTCCTCAAGTTGGTATCAATAAAAGATTTTTCGTCGTCTGCTATGAAAAAGAAGAAGGAAAATTTGAAGATTATATTATTATTAATCCTAAAATCATCTCTTATTCTGAAGAACTGATTTATGCTGGTGAAGGAGAAGGATGTCTAAGTGTCAATCGGGAAGTAGAAGGAATAGTTCCAAGACATGCTAGAATTACAGTCGAAGCATACGACATGGATGGTGTTTTACATAAATATCGTGTTAGAGAGGATTTGGCTATCGCTTTTCAACATGAATTAGACCATTTGGAAGGAATTCTCTTTGTCGATTATATTGATCCAAAAGATCCATATAAAAATGCTGAAATAATGCGAGAAATATAAAAAAATGTTAGTTAATTGATGTCTCCATCAGATAACTAGCATTTTTTATTTTAATAATAAAAATAATATCACGATAACGACAAGAATAATAACGACTCCCGAAATAATTAAAACTTTACTATTTAAAAAGCCATTTTTATTCATACTATTTAATAGATTAATTTTAAACTTATCTCTATCAGCATGAGATTTAGATATCATTACTCCTTTATAAGTTTCTAGTTCTTTTTGATGTCCTTCACTTAATATTTCCTCTGGAGTAATTGTATCTAACATGATAAGTTTTTGATTTTCATATACTGTATAATGAAGTATTATATCTCCATGAACTCGCGAAAAAGTTCTATCAGTAGGAAGTTTATATTCGTATTTATTAATGTTTTCTTTACTATTTTTTGAAACTAAAACTCCTTGAAATTCACCATTTCTAAGTTTAGGAACACAATCAAATATAAGCTTTTTATATGCTAACATATTGTATTTTTTTAACGATCTTTCTTTTTTTCTAAATTCATTTTCATTTAAGTACTCTACTACATATGAATGCATTATCTATCACCTATAACATATTATACATCAAAATTACTTAATTTCAAAACTATTTCTACAAAGATTTACACTTTTTTATTTGTTGTGTTTTCTAAATTGACAAATATTCATTTAGTTTCAATTAAATATTTATCAATATTTTCTAATTCCTTTATTCCATTATTATTCTTTAATATTTCCATTTGATTTCTAGCAGAATCATTAAGTCTTATTAATCTTTCTTTTTGTGATAATCCTAATTTAATAAATTC
>CANQPC010000017.1 GCA_947625625.1 uncultured Bacilli bacterium | reverse complement strand
ATTTTTATTTGATAAATATCTCTTCCTAAATAAATTATATAGTTATTTCCTATGAAAGTCAATCACTTTATAAATAGTAATACGTATGTTTGCTAGTATAAATAGCTATAATCACAAGTAAAATAAGGCTTTATAAGTAAAATGAAAAAAATGTCAAATTACCTTGACTGTTTAACCAATAATATATATAATTACAACGTGGTAAATGCATAAGGTGTTTCTCTCTTTTTTACCGATATTTCGGAAGGAAGGAGTGATTTTGTGAGGTTGAAGTTTTCTAAAAAGGAGGTTTTGACTTGGAATTAGTTGTGGCTTATGCCATGACGATCCTTGCTATTGTTGTCTATCTAGGCAGCGCTAGCCGCAAGAAATAAAAAAAGGAGCACCAAAGGGGGTGCTCCAATAAACATATATTGGAGAGAAACACCTTCAAATATGTGTTTGCCACATTTTTATTTGATAAATATCTCTTCCTAAATAAATTATATAGTTATTTTTTAGTTAAGTCAATAGGTTGACTATATAATTTTGTTATGCTAAAATTAAATTAGTTTTGAGGGAGGAAGAAGTATGAAAAGTGGATTTGTCAGTATAATAGGAAGACCAAATGTTGGAAAATCAACTCTTTTAAATAATATATTAGGAAAAAGAGTAGCAATAACTTCTGATAAACCTCAGACGACAAGAAATATGATACAGGGAATTTATAATGATAAAGATTTACAGATTATTTTTGTCGATACACCGGGTATTCATAAGCCTAATAATAAATTAGGAAAAATATTAAATAAACAAGCTTACTACACAATAAATGATGTTGATATAATTATATTAGTTGTAGATATTACAGAAAAAATAGGCTCTGGAGATAGATTTGTTATTGATCTTTTAAAAGATATCGATAAACCAGTATTTTTAGTTATTAATAAAATAGACAAATTACCAAAAGAAGAAATATTAAAGAAAATAGATGACTATCAAAAAATGTATGATTTTGCTGAAATTATTCCAGTATCTGCGCGAAAAAAAGATAATATTGATAGACTGCTCGAGGTCCTTACAAAATATTTACCTGATAATATTAAATATTTTGATGATGAAACTGTTACTAGTAGTTCTCCAGAATTTATTATTTCTGAATTTATTAGAGAAAAAGTTTTAGATTTAACGGAAGAAGAAGTCCCACATTCCGTTACTTGTATTATTGATGAACTTACCTTTGATGACGATATCATTAGAATAGGAGCTTCAATTGTCGTCGACCGGGAAAACTTAAAAAAAATTATTATTGGGAAAAATGGTAGCAAAATTAAAGAAATAGGTATTAGAGCAAGAAAAGATATTGAAGATTATTTTGGAAAAAAAGTTTATCTAAATTTATTTGTTAAAGTAATAAAAAAATGGCGTGATAAAGATAAATTCTTAAATATGATAGGTTATAAAGATTTCTTGAATAAATAGTACAAAAAAACAACATTATATAACTAGGGTGATATAATGAATAAATATGATCTTTGGTTATTGTTCGTAAAGACAGGAAAAATAGAATATTATTTAAAATATAAAGAATTAATTAAAGAAAGTGATTAGTGTGTATAAAAAAGTAGAAGGTATTATTGTAAGTGAAGTTCCATTTGAAGATAATAGTAAGATAATAAATATTTTTACTTGTGAAGGAATAATTGGAGTAATTGCCAAAGGGGCTAAAAGATTAAAGAGTCCTTTTTTTTCCGCTACTGGAAAGCTTTCTTATGGAATATTTAATATTTTATATAAAGAAAATGGCTTATCAAAATTAACTGATGCCGATATTTTAAACAATTATTATAATATAAAAAAAGACATTAACAAAATTAGCTATGCTACTTATATGACAGAACTTACATTACAAGTATACAAACATGAAAAAAATAAAAATATTTATGAATTATTTATTCTAGCATTAGATAAGATTGATAAAGGTTATGATTCCATGATGATTATGAATATTTTAAGACTTAAACTTTTAGACTATTTAGGAATAAGACCTATTATAGATAAATGTGTCGATTGTGGTAGAACAGACAATATTGTAACGATATCTAGTTATAAAGGAGGATATGTCTGCAAATATTGTTATAAAAATGAAAAAATAGTTTCTAAAAAGACAATTACTTTAATTAGAGGTCTATATTTAGTTGATTTAGAAAAAGTCACGAAGATAGAGGTATCGGATTCTGTCAAAGAAGAAATAGATGAATTCATAAATGATTACTACGATAGATATTCAGGTATATATTTGAAGAGCAAAATATTATTAGATAGCATAAAATAAACTATAAGAAGGTGATTTATGCTTGCTTTCAAGTATATTATAATACCCTTTATAGTAGTTATCTTTTCACAATTTATAAAATTTTTAATCGAGGCTATTTTAAATAAAAAAATAGATATCAGCAGATTTTTTAATGGAATGGGAGGAATGCCTAGCTCTCATTCAGCCTTAGTATCGAGTGTTTGTACTTTAACTTTTTTAGATAGCAACGGTAATTTTTCTCTCTTTGGAGTAACCTTTATTTTTTCTCTTATTGTTATATATGATGCCATGGGAGTTAGATTTCAATGTGGACTCCATGCTAAAGAAATAAATAAAATATCTAATTCTTCATTGACCGAAAGTATAGGCCATAAACCTATCGAAGTAATAGGAGGAATTGTCATTGGAATTATTACAACCTTGCTAATTAATAGCATAATAAAATAAGATTCACTGTGAAGATGAATCTTATTATTTTTTAAAAGAGTAAATTATCTTTACAATACGATATAACCATTTATTAATAATTAAATCATAATTACCAATATACTCGTATATTTTACCACCAAATCCCATCTTAAAATTATAATCGCCATTTGTTTTTTCCATGTTAGCTATCTTTCCAAAGTTAAATATTTTATAGCCTTCAGTTAGATATTTTTTGATAATTTCCCATTTTATCAAATGAGATGAGTATAACTTTTCAAAGTCTTTATTACATCCTTCATCTAAAAAATAAATTTCTCTATTATTTTTTACTATCATGATAGCTCCAACAACAGTCTCTTCATGATATTTAGAATAAATATTTGTCGCTTTAATAATTTCATTATTGTATTTAGTAATCAATCGGTCGGATGTCATTTTTTTATTTATCATTTCATTTGTTTTTTTAATGTTGACATTTTGCATAATCTCATTTAATTTGTAGTTTCTTTCTTCTTCATTTTTTAAGAGAAAACGATAATTGTTGATATACTGTTCGGGATTTAATTTAGCAATGTAAATTTCTACCGATACATTAGAATTATTAAAATTACTAATTAAATCTTTGACATAACTTTGATTAATATTTTTGTTTAAATTAAAAAGAGTATCTGGATTAGTATTTTCATCTTTATAAATAGTAATAGCTCTTTGTAAAGATAATTTTATATTCCTTTTAGTATTTAAATTAAACATTTTATAGGTCTCATTGGGCGTTTTTTCACTTTCTAAGACTACTTCTCGAACCACTTTCTTATCATTTTTGACAAAAGATAATTCATCTAATTCTTTGATAATATTTGTATCAAAGTAGATAACTTCTTTATTTTTATTAAACATTTTATAGATGGCTCTGTTTTCTACACTTAAGTAAACATATTTTTTCTCTTTGAGAAATGATTTGAGAGTCATTATAAAGTCTTTAAAAAGATTACTATTAACATAGTCTATTAAAAAGCCTCCGGGCACACAACCAATTTTAAATTTCCCGATACTTTTTTCGAGAATGAGAGCGGCCCCCATGAGAGTATTATTATTTTCGTTAATAAAGCCAAAAAAATGTCTCGTATAATTCTTTTTGACATTTGCATATTCGACAGTTTGAAAATAATTACGTAGGCTATGCATCTTTGAATAATTTTTAAATTGAATTTCCGTTAGTTCAATGATTTTCATATATATTCTCCTGTATTTATTATACCATAGTTTTGTAAATTTTAATAGGTAATTTAAAAACTATTGCAATAATACGTTTTTTTTGGTACAATTTATATAGAATAATAATAGTATATGGTCGTATGTTTTAAATTTTCTTTTGAAAGAGGGTATTAAAAAGATGAAGAGAAAGAAATTAGCTATTATTTCAGCTATATTAGTTGTTATTGTCATAGGATTAATAACTTTCTTGTATAGTACTTTTGCTACTGATACTGGTATTAATTATAATTCTAATATATATACTGTAACACTTAAAGATCCTGTCGATAAGACAATTACCCTTGAACCTGGTGAATCAAGAACAATAATATATAAAATTCACAATGATAATGATGGTACAGTTCAGTATGGAATTGGCTATAATAATGATAGCGAGGATACTGAAGTTTTAGTGTATAATGATACAGAGGATAAAGCTTTGGGAACTATTAGTAAAAATGAATATAAATATGTTAAATTAAGATTAATAAATCATAGTTCCATAGAAAAATCGATTATTTTGAAGACAATTCTTGGCTATGAAAAGGGTGGTAATTTGACTCCTCCAACAGGATATTCCTTGGTTAAACTTTTATATGAACCTGAATTATTAACCGAACATATTATCAATTTAAGTCAAAACAATAGTACTTTGGAAGAACCAGAATATTCACAAGATAAATTTTATGTATCAGAGAGTAATGGACTTTACAGCTATGAATTTGTTCCAGATTATTTAAATTTTAAAGGAAATGGAACTAATATTTATAGATATTATGGACTTGATCCTTATAATTATGTATATTTTAATTGTGACAATTATGGTTTACCAGATTCTTCAACATGTGAAATTTGGAGAATAATAAGTGTCACTGACAACAAAGCTAAAATAATAAAATTTATGGATAAAAATAACTCATTTGATTTTTATTATGATAAACTTAGCTGGGATTCTAATATGAATGGGTCGTGGAAAGATTCAGATTTAAATTATTACCTTAATAATGAATATTATAGTTTATTTAGTGATGAAACGAAAAAATTTATATCTTCAAGTGGTATATGGGGTATAGGAGAAAATGCTCATCAAGGAACACCATTTGATAGAGTTTCCGAAGATTTTACTAAGACTGTTAGTAATAGCAGAATAGGTATACTGCAGTCTTCAGAATATCTTATGGCTGCTAATATTTTTAATTGTCCTATATATGATACTGCTGGAGATAGTTACTTAGATTGTGCAGCTTTCGATTGGCTTTTTAGTGGCAATAATATTGAAGCTGATAACGAATGGTTAATAAATTCAGATATGGTTGGAGATGTTTTTACTATTAATTCTAATGGAGGAATAGATGCGAGACAAGTTGGTGGAGCATATAGTTATCGTCCTGTTTTATATTTGAATCCGGGAGTTGTTATTTCTTCTGGCAATGGTGATTTTGGTGATCCATATTCAATAGATTTATAATTTTAGATATTTAAGAACTAAGTATAGTTCTTTTTTAATATAAAAGATTACTTGCAGGTTAGAATAAGATATGGTATACTATGAATAGAATAAAAAAGAATAGGAAAAGTGATAAAATGGGAATCTCTAAAAAAGAATTAAAATTACTTGATGCTTATTTTCGAGCGGCTAATTACTTATCGGTAGGCCAACTTTACTTACTTGATAATCCATTACTTCGCGAGCCTTTGAAGTGGGAACATGTAAAGAAAAAAATTGTCGGTCACTGGGGAACAGTACCGGGCCAAAACTTTATTTATACTCATTTAAATAGAATTATTGTTAAAAATAATTTAAATATGATATATATATCGGGACCCGGACATGGAGGTAATGCCATTGTATCTAACGTATATTTAGAGGGAACGTATAGTGAAATATATAAAGATATCGAAGAAAATGAAGAAGGATTAAAAAAATTATTTAAGCAGTTTTCGTTTCCAGGAGGAATATCATCTCATGTTGCTCCGACCGTACCCGGAAGTATCAACGAAGGAGGAGAATTAGGATACAGTCTATCTCATGCCTTTGGAGCAGTATTTGATAATCCATCTTTAATCGCTGCCTGTACGATTGGTGATGGCGAAGCTGAAACAGGACCATTACTTTCCAGCATGCATTCGAATAAATTTTTAAATCCCAAACGTGATGGAGCGGTTCTTCCTATTTTACATTTAAATGGTTATAAAATAAGTAATCCGACCGTTTTATCGCGAATTAGTGATGATGAATTGTCTTCGCTCTTATATGGCTTCGGTTGGAAACCTTATCTAGTAGAGGCAGAGACAACGAAAGAATTGCATAAGAATATGGCTAAAACATTAGATACGATTATTCTCGAAATTAAGACAATTCAGAAAAAAGCTCGTGAAGAAGGAAAAGTCGAAAGAGTTTTCTGGCCGATGATTGTTCTTCGAACTCCTAAAGGATGGACGGGACCTAAAGTTGTCGATAATATGCGAGTAGAAGGAACCTTTCGAGCCCATCAAGTACCAATAACGATGGATAAAGAGGAGCATTTAGAATTACTAGAAAAATGGCTTCGAAGTTATCATCCTGAAGAACTATTTGATGAGAAAGGACGCTTTCATTCCTATCTTAAAGAGCTTATTCCAGTAGAAAATATGCGTATGGGTATGAATCCTAATGCGAATGGCGGTCTTTTACTTAAAGAACTAAAAGTTCCATCTATTGATGACTATGCCGTCGAAGTAGCCAAACCAGGATGTATAGAAAAAGAAGATATGCGTGTACTTGGAACTTTTGTCAGAGATATAATTAAGAATAATCCCGATAATTTTAGAGTCTTCGGACCTGATGAGACAATGAGTAATAGATTATCTTCAATCTTCGAAGTTACTAATAGAGTCTGGTATTTAAATAAGAAAGCTAATGATGAATATTTATCAGTAGATGGAAGAGTTATGGATTCATATCTTTCAGAACATACTTGTGAAGGATGGTTAGAAGGTTATATTTTAACTGGTAGACATGGTTTTTTTGCCAGCTATGAAGCCTTTATCAGAATCGTCGATTCGATGGCTAGTCAGCATGCTAAATGGATTAAAGTATCAAAGGAGCTTCCTTGGCGCAAAGATATTGCCTCTTTAAACTATATACTTACTTCGAATGTTTGGCAGCAGGATCATAATGGCTATACACATCAAGATCCCGGCTTTATCGACCATCTAGCCAATAAAAAGGCCGATATTGTTAGAATATATTTACCTCCTGATGCCAATTGCCTTCTATCATGTTTCGATCATATTATTAAGACTAAAAACTATATTAATGTTTTAGTTGCTTCGAAACATATGAGGCCTCAATTCTTAAATATGGAAGAAGCAAAAGAACACTGTGCGAAAGGAATTGGCAAATGGGAGTTTGCAAGTAATGATAAGAGGGGAGTCGACATTGTTCTCGTATCGGCTGGTGATGCTCCAACTCTTGAAAATATTGCCGCTGTATCGATAATGAAAAAGTATTTACCAAAAGTTCGAATTCGCTTTATTAATGTTGTCGATTTAATGAAATTAGAACCAAGTAATCGCCATCCTCATGGCCTAACAAATAGTGAATATGATAAGCTATTTACCAAAGATAAACCCATTATCTTTAATTACCATGGCTATCCAACATTAATACACGAATTTACTTATGAGAGAACTAATAAAAATTTATCAGTTCATGGTTATATGGAGGAAGGAACGATTACGACCGCTTTCGATATGCGCGTTAAGAATAAAATTGACCGCTACAACATTGTCATCGATATGATAAACCATTTAGATATTGGAAAGACAAAAGAAGGAAAAGAAATTATTAAAATTATGGAAGAAAAATTAAAATATCATGATGAATATATTAGAGAATATGGAATTGATGTTCCCGAAGTTCGAAATTTTAAATGGGAGGTAGAATAATGGAACCAGAAATAGTAAATAGAAAATCTAATTTTAATCCTAATGGAGTTATGCGAGTTAATAGCACGAAAAAAATTGCTACTTTACCAGTTGCAGATGTAGATAAACTATATGCTACGATGAAATCTATAGGAGAAAATGGACCTGCAAAACTTAGTAGTAATGAACTAGGAACATATGCAAATAATCTTAGTCTCACTTCTGCTAAAAAGAGAACTCTTGTTAAGCCGGAAGAAGGTAATAGAGGTGGATATGCTTCTTCAGTAGTCCTTATTGTTGTAGGTTTGACAATTTTATCAGCGGCTATCTTTTTGACGATTAAAAGTATTTTAAATATGTGAGGAGATTATGGATAATTTTAATGTTATAAATGAGAATAATGAATTTCAATTAGGAACTATCATAGCTATTTTTACTCTTCCAAATTATAACCGAGAATTTGCTTTATTTGCCGTTGGAAGCTATGATGGCGATACTAGCGATTTACACGTTGCATATCTTGACAAAGATAGTGAAGGTTTTGACTATATTTCGGAAATAGATGATGCCAAAGTTTTTGCGGACGCTGTCGAAGCTTCGAAAAGTATTGTTATGAAATTAAATAATTATTAAAAAAACACTCTGCTAAGAGTGTTTTACTATATCTAAAAATTCTTGAGGGACAGGACTATTAAATTTCATTACTATTTTTGTTAGAGGATTTACTATTTCAAGATAGTTAGCATGAAGAGCAAATCTACCAATAGGATTAGTTTTAGCTCCATATTTAATGTCTCCTATAATAGGATGACCGATATCTTTCATGTGACATCTTATTTGATTTCTTCTTCCAGTTGATATATGAATTTTTAAAAGAGAGTAATTGTTATTGTAGTCTATTCTTTCGTAATCGGTTACCGAAAAGTGACCATCTTTCTTTTTAGATGAATATACATAAAGGGTTTTAGTTTCTTTAAGGTATGATTCAATATGACCTTTTTTGTCCGTTATACCTTCGACAACAGAAATATATTCTCTTATTTTAGCTAAAGTATGCCAATTATCTTGGTATAGTTTTTGAACTTTTTGATTTTTAGCAAAGATAATAATACCGGAAGTGTCGAAATCTAATCTATGTATTATAAATACTTTCTCTTTCTTTTCTTTTAAATAAGCTGATACTCTGCGATAGAGAGTATTTTCTTTTTCGGTCTTACTTGATATAGTAAGTAACTTAGGAGGCTTATTAACTACGATAATATCTTTATCTTCATAGATAATTTCCAGATTATTACTTTTATGTTGAGGATTAATTTCAATATAATCATTTTCTTTGAGAGGATAGTCGTATTTAGTAATAAGTGTATTATTTACATAGATACATTTATTTTTAAGAAGTGATTTGATATTATTTTTCGATTTACCTTGAAGATTATCTCGTAAGTATGAATATAGTGTATTACTTTCTTTTACAATTAATTTTGTCATGGTATTCACCTCATGAATTAATTATACAGTATTTTGATTAATAATAAAAGAGTAAAAAAAATACTCTATCTTGTAAGGTATTAAGAGAATATTAATTTAAAACTTATTTTTTAATTGTCAATTTTTTTAATATTGGCTAGTAAGTTTTATTCAGAAAATAACTCCAAATATTGGAAAACGTACTTGATAATAGTTGTATCAAAATTTACAAAAATAATTTAGTTTTTATTTAAGTGATTTAGGACTAAATGTCCTTTTTTTTCATATTATTTTATAGGTGGTATCTTATGAAGAAAATAATATTATCATTAGTAATTTTATTATTATTTATACCTCATGCTTCTGCTTCGACTAGTACAGCTTCTTCTTATATTTTAATGGATTCAGTAACTGGAAGAGTTCTTCAAAGTAAAGATAAAGATTCAAAAAGATTAATAGCTAGTATTACGAAGATAATGACGGCAACATTAGCTATTGAATCGGGTAAAGTAGAAGATATCGTATTAGTTGATGAATCAATTAAAAGCGCATATGGTTCGGGAATATATATCGAAGTGGGAGAAGAGATTAAGCTTAAAGATTTAATATATGGACTAATGCTTCGCAGTGGCAATGATGCCGCGGTGATGATAGCCACTTTTATCGCGGGAAGTGAAGATAAATTTGTCGCAATGATGAATGCCAAAGCCAAAGAGCTCGGTATGAAAAATACAACATTTTATAATGCCAGCGGTCTCCCAACTCCCCATGGCAATTATTCTTCGGTATATGATATGGCCCTTCTTACCAAGTATGCTATGCAAAATGATTTATATCGAGAAATAGTTAAAACCAAAGAATATAAAGTTAAAACCAATAAGAAGACATATATTTGGAATAATAAGAACAAATTACTTCGATATGATTATATTACCGGTGGCAAGACAGGTTATACCGAAGAATCGGGAAGAACTTTAGTAAGTAGTGCCAATATTGATAACATGGAACTTATCGTCGTGACAATTAGAGATTCTGACGATTGGAATACCCATACCGAGTTATATCAGTATGCTAAAGATAATTACAATTCCTATAAAGTACTTAATAAAGATAAGTTTAAAGTAATAGGAGATACTTTTTATAATGATGATACCTTTTATATAAAAAAAGATGTCTACCTTCCATTAAAAAAAGAAGAGAGTAGAGCTTTAATTAGTCATGTTGTCTTAGAAAAAAAAGATAGTTATAAAACAGATGATAAAGTAGGGGTTGACAAAATTTATTTAGGTAGTGACCTAATATATGAAGAAGATATATATATAATCAAAAATAATAATATTAAGAAAAAAAATATATTTTCTAAAATAAAAGAGTGGTTTAAATGATTAATTATTTATGGGGCTTTTTTATTATCGTTGGAGTAATATACAGTATTATTAAAGGAGACTCTAACTTATCGAATAATCTACTTACAGGTGGAAAAAGTGCCATCGATTTAGTTATTAATTTAGTACCTTTGATGTGTCTCTGGGTTGGAACGATGAAAATAGCGGAAAAATCTGGATTACTAGCCATTGTATCAAATAAATTATCGAAAGTTATCAGAGTAATATTTCCAGAAATACCAAAGGGTAATCCCGCTATTGGGTATATATCTTCGAATATTGTCATGAATATGTTAGGACTAGGTAATGCCGCTACCCCTTTTGGACTAAAAGGAATGAAAGAATTAAAAAAATTAAATAATGATAGTGACGAAGCATCGAGGTCGATGATTACTTTTCTTGCTATTAATACTTCTTCTGTCACTTTAATTCCTACGACAGTCATTAGCCTGCGACTTTTACATGGCTCAATTAATCCTAGTGAGATAATTGGTGTTACGATAATTACGACTTGTCTCTCAACTTTGTTTGCTATCATTTTTGACCGTATATTTTATTTACTGTGGAGGAAGAAGAATGGTTAATTACTTTATACCTATAGTAGTTATTATAATTATAGGCTATGGACTATATAAAAAGATAGATATCTTCGATGTCTTTTTAGAAGGTGTCGAAGAAGGAATGAAAATTGTCATCAATCTTTTTCCGACAATGTTTGCCATGATTATTGCCATTAATCTTCTTACAAATAGTAATTTAATTTTAGATATTAGTAATTTATTAAATCCCCTATTTAGAATGCTTCATTTTCCAGTAGAATTATTTCCTCTAGCCGTATTAAGACCAATATCGGGTTCTAGTTCTCTAGTTATTTTAAATAATATTTTACAAGTTAATGGCCCAGACAGTTTTATTGGAAGGGTAGCATCCGTTATGCAAGGCTCGACAGATACGACAATATATATAATTAGTATGTATTTTGCCAGTCTCGGAATTAAAAAGATTAAATATTCGTTAGTAGTAGGTTTACTAGCGGACCTAATTAGTGTTATTTTTTCTGTTTTAATTGTAAGCTATGTATTTGGAAAATAAAAAGGTAACTTTTAATTAGTTATCTTTTGTTATAGCTTTTTAGTAATAAAAATTTTTCCTTGCTCCTTTTACTGTAATAAATTATAATAATTATATGGAGGTAAAAGATGATTTACGAAATGAAATTACAACCTAAATATTATGATTTTATTACTAGTGGTACGAAAAGAATAGAAATTAGACTATTTGATGAAAAGAGAGAGAAAATTAAATTAGGAGATATTATTGAATTTAAAAAAATGCCTAATCTAGATGAGTCATTTCAAGCAAAAGTAATAGGTCTTTTAAGATATGATTCTCTTGACAATTTACTTGACGATTTCGATATTTCCCTTTTAGCGGATAAATCGATGACTAAGAAAGAACTTAAAAATGAACTAGAAAAATTTTATAGTTATGAAGAACAGGAAAAATACGGAATTATAGGAATTAGAATCGAATATTAAAGTTGTCTAATAACTAAATATCTGCTATAATTTATAAGGAATATTCAGTATTTTTGAGTGTTTTTGCTTTACTTTCTAACGAAAGGAGGCGAAAATATGAATAAGAAGGATTTTTTAATTCTATCTTTAGTAATAATTATCTTCCTTTTACTATTTTTATTATTTACCGTTTTGATATAAAAAAATCACCTAGGTTAGGTGAATTCGGTTAAATAGGAAGCACTCAAGAAAAAGAGCAATATTGAATGTTCCTTTCTATTTTATGTAAAATTAATTATTAGATACACAAAATATGAAAGACGGCTTGTCAAAAAGTCGTCTTACTATTTTTACTCGAATGTTTCGAGTTTAGTTTCAACTTGGTAGCGAAAGAGGGGATCGAACCCACGACCTTTCGGGTATGAACCGAACGCTCTAGCCAGCTGAGCTATTTCGCCAGAAACTTTTGACTTAATTAATATATCATTTTTTATATTAACTTGTCAAGAGTTTTTAATTATTTATATAATTCTTTATCTAATAAATCGAGGTTTGCATTCATGACAGTAATATAATTTTCATTAGAATTAGTAATGCCTCCATCGATAGTTTGCATAGTGTTTAATGTCACTAATTCAATACCATAACTATCAATAATATCTTTAACTGTCTGATTACTTTCATCATTTGAAGAAAAGATATACTTTATTTTATTTTCATTTATTAACTTTTTTACTTCATTAATAGTCGTTTCGGTTAGATTATCATTTTCTTCTAATGAAAGGACTTTTAAATTATATTTTTCGAGGAATTTAAACATATCATTATCGACGACAATTGTCTGATAAGGAGCAAGAGAAATATTTTCTTTCATGTCGGCATCCAGGCGAGATAAATTATATTGTAATTCATCATATTTATCTTCGATACCAGTATTGTCATCATTCGATACTAAGTATGGATTAGAAACATATTCCAAAAGACCATCTTTAGTATTTTGTGCCATCATCAAATAATTATATGGATTTAGCCATAGTTCGGCAATATCATAATTATATTTCATACCCATAGATACATCGATAACTTTGAGATTTTTGTTTTCATTAATCATTTGAACTGCAAAATCACGATCACGATCCAAACTATTAAAGACAAATAAATCAGTATCGGCATATTCTTTTATCTTTTTTTCTGATAAGTCAAACTCACTCGGATTAACTCCCGATGGATAAATACTATATATAGTAGAATTACTTCCATAGAGACTATCTATTAAATACCTGATTGGGTAAATAGTAGTATAGATTTCGATGTCTTCCATAGTATCTTTATTTATCGAACATCCCGGTAGTAATATTATACAAAATATTAATAAAATAAATATTTTTTTCTTATTCATTTTTTGTTACCTTCCTTTATTTTCTTACTATATTTATCTTACTATATTTTTATTTTTTTGTAAATAGTTTTTTAGTTCTTGATTAATTATAGTATTTATTGTATAATTATGATGATAGTAAAATAATAATAAAATATTAGGAGAGTGCTTTTAATGTTTAAGAAAATTAGAAATAATAAAAAATGGCTACTATTTGGAGCTTTAGGAATAGTTATCGTTATAATCATTATTATCTTATTCTTAAATAAAGATAAATTTGTAGGTATATCTAGAAATAGTGATGGAGAAAAATTTAAAAACGAATATGAAGAATTAAATGATAAAATGAACGAAGATGGTAATACTTATCCTAAAGTAAATCTTTCTTCTAATAATATGATGAAATATTCTAGTATTGAAGAAATTTTAGACATATTTGATAATCAAAAAAGTGCCGTCATATATTTTGGCTTTCCAACTTGTCTATATTGCCGCAGCGCAATCGAAGTATTATGTGACGTTGCTTCGAAGACAGATTTAGATGCAATATATTATTTAGATGCTGAAGAAGTATGGGATGTTATTAGTTTAGATGAAAATAATGATATTGTTACTGAAAAAGAAGCTAATCCTAAATATGATAGACTTTTAGAAATATTAGGAGAAGAACTTACTGAAGAATATAATCTTGTCTCAGAAGATGACTCAGTAATAGAAACAGGAGAGAGAAGACTTTATACACCACTGGTAGTCTTTGTATCCCATGGTCTAGTTGTAAGTTACAATAAAGGAACCCTATTTTCACAAGTGAGTTCTTACAACGAACTTGATGAATCACAAAAAAGAGGACTTGCGGAAATTTACCGCTATGGAATCAATGACGTATTAGAAATACAAGAATAATATCTAAAATATAATTAATTACTTTTATTTTTGTCGAGGTGATAATATAATGAATAAAAAAATTTGGCACAATAATTTAAAATTTTTTGGTATAATGCTGGGAGTAATCATTCTTGGCGTTATTAGCATATCTTATGCCGTTTCAATTGCCAGTTCTAAGAACGTTAATATGGATGTCGTTACAGCCAATATGGATGTAAAAATAACATATGATGAAGGTAGTAATGATGATACTATTGAAAATAGTGGAAATATGCTTCCAATTGCGGATGATTTAGTTAATGGAAGTGATGTCAGCGATCCACGTGTTTTGAAAGCTACTTTCAATGTGACAGGTACGGAAGATAATCCTCCTGAATCGATATATGATATTGCCTTATATAATATTAATGCTGATTGTGAACTTCGAACTGATGATTTAAAATGGCGATTATATAAGAATGGAGAACCATTATCGGAAGGTACTTTATCGCCAACTTTCGATACAATGGAAGGAAATAGACTAGTCTTGACGGAAACTCAAGAAGATTTATCTCCTGACGTCACTGATAAATATACTTTCTTACTTTGGATTAGCGAAGCTTGCACTGGTGATTTATCAAGTTGTGACCCTTCGATGGATCAAAGTAAATATTTAAATAAAAATTTTAGTGCTACTATTAAGTTAGAATTAGCAACGAAGACTAAAAAAGATTTAGTTAGAGTAAAGGGTAGTGAAGGTAGCTGTGAATACGCAACCGCTAATGTACCTTTATGCAATGTCTTAACTTATGATGGTAGCGAACAAATTCTTACAAATGAAGGAATTGGCTATACTCTAATTAATGGTACTGGTAAAAAAGCTGGTAGTTATGCCGTTACAGCAAAATTAGATAATGGTTATAAATGGAGTGATGGTACGGTTCAAGATAAAGTTGTAAAATGTGAAATTTTAAAGAGAGATGTTACAATAACGACGAAAAATCAGTCGATAAATTATGGTGAAGATATTTCTCAAAGTATCGATAATATTAGTGCTACGGGACTTGCCTCGACAGATGAAGTAGATACCTTTTCTCTATCTACCAATATAGTTGATGTTGGAAGTGGAAAAATTAGTGCTAGTGCATTAAAAATAATTAATTCTACTGACGATAGTGATGTAACTGATAACTATAATATTAGTTACAATAATACGGGAATATGTACTATTAACTGTATCGAAGATGCCGAAGAACCTAAAACTGAAGATTTTCAATTTGATGACACAATTAAAACAGGTGTATATGGTGGAAAAAATATTGAATTATCTGGCGATGTCAGTGGTAGATTAGCGGGTGATTATACTGCTTCCGCTACTCCTATTAAGAATCATTGCTGGGTAAAAGGTGGTAATGATACGTTAGAATATACATGGTCGATTCTATCTCGTGATGCCTCTTTAACGACTAGTGTATCTAATTTGACAATATTATATCCAAATGATGGTACTTTTACTTATAAATATACTGGTGATGGTAAAGTTACTTGTAGTTCTTCGAGTAGCATTGCAAGTTGTAGTATCGATACTCAAACTAGTACAGTTACTGTTAAACCTAGTGGTGTCGGCAACGTTACTATTAAGGTAAGTGCTTCTGGAACATCTAATTATGATGCCGTTGAAAAAAGTGTCTCAGTTATTATTAATAGACCGCAAGCAACGATAACTCCTAGTAAATCTTCGGTAAGTGTCGAATACCCAAATACAGCTACTTTTAATTATAATTATGATGGTGATGGTACCGTTTCTTGTACGACTGCTAATAGTTCGATAGCTACTTGTTCTGTCAATGAAGGAACTAAAACTGTTACAGTAAATTCAGTTGCCAGTGGTTCTACTTCAATTACTTTAAATGCTAGTCAGGGTAATGTTTACCTTAGCACGAAAAGTAGTAATATTTCTGTCAATGTAACTTATCTTCAATATAGTATAACCTTAAATCGTAATCAGAGTAGTAACGATAGTACTTCTTTAGGAACGTTATATGGAAGATACTCCGAAGGTATATATACTAATAGTACTTATACGACAAAGATGTCTACTACTAGTAATCCTATTTCTATACCTAGTTGGACGGGACATACTTTTGCAGGGTATTATACAGCAAGAACTGGTGGAGTACAATTAATTACCGCTAATGGATATTTGACAAGTTCTTTTACTACATCAAGATATAGTTCTAATACTACTTTGTATGCTCATTGGAATAGTCCACCAAGTGCTACTTTGACTAGTACTAGTAATTTGAAAGCCACCTCTCAGACTGCTTCACTAACTTGCTCTGATGATGTAGGAGTAACCGGCTACTATTTTGGAACAAATGCTAATCCTAGTAGTTCAGATTTTACTTCGGTAAATTCCACTGATACTTATACAGCACAAAAAAATATATTAGTTTCTGACGTTAATTCTGATGTTGGTAATGATTTCAAAACATATTATTTAGTTTGCAAAAATTCTAGTAATTTGACTACTACTTCTGATCCAATTACTTTTTATAAATATACTGTTTCAAATATGTTATATAATGGAAATGGTAGTATGAGTAATTATAATACTAGTAGTTATACACGTTCTGATATGGCATTCAATACTTATGTTGCCCCTTCTGGAACACAACTTACTCCTTCTAGTATTTATACTGCTCCAGGTAGCTTGACTTATTATCCTTTTATGGGAATGAGCGAAAGTACTAGTAGCACTGTAAATAATACTACTAGAACACTTACTAAAACTACTGGTTATCTTGCTTGGTTTGGAAGAAAAAGCTATACAGTTAGATATGATTTACAAGGTGGCGAAGGAGTAACTGTTCCAAATCAAACTAAGTATTATGGATTATCTCTTACGCTTTCTACTGCTAGACCTAAAAAGCAAGATGGAACCACATTTGTAGGCTGGAGCACTGAAAAAGGGGCTACTAGTGCTACCTATGAACCAGGTGGCTCATATAATACTAATGCTGATGTTACTTTATATGCTGTCTATAGCAATCCAACATTAAGTAACTATATTACAAATTTATATATAGATGGACCTTGGACACAAGTTGTAAATAATAATATTACCTATTATTATCATAATTCTAGTGGATTAATGGCAGATCAGCTTGGTGGCACCGTTTCTGCAGCAAAACATGGTAATCAAAGATATTATGGTAGTGATCCTAATAATTACATTTACTTTAATTGCGATGATTATAGTAATCAATCATCTAGTACTTGTGATATATGGAGAATAATTGGCGTATTTGATAATAAGGTTAAAATAATTTATAGTTCTATGGTTTCTTCTACTGGTCTTTCTAAAATTATGGCTAAATCATGGAATACTTCTAGTTCAACTGATTGGAGTTCATCATCTTTAAATTCTTATTTGAATACTACTTATTTTAATAGTATAAGTAATCTTCAAACTAAGCTATTTATTTCCTATTCGTCTTGGAATATTGGAGGTTTTAATATTAGTGGTGGTACTGGCTTATCTGCCGATTCATTTTATAAGTCAGAAATAGAGTTACAGAAGTCTGGAAGAGTTGGCCTTATTAGTGCTTCTGATTATGCTTATGCCTCTGATTTTAGATCTTGCGATTCACTTCTCTGTATTTCAGAAAGTAACAACTGGCTATCTAATATCCATGGTTGGACTATCACTCCTGTATCTACTAGTTTATCTAAAGTGGCAAATATATATTTAATTGATAGCAAAGGTCTTTTAACTTTTTCTGTAGTTACTGATAAATATTATCCTTATCCTACAGTATATTTATCTGCCGATACTATTTATGGAGGCGGGAATGGTACAAAAAATGATCCTTATAGGATAAAGTAAGTACACAGCTAGTTAAGATACAATTACTTTTTATGGAGTAATGGTGTCCTATCTTTCGAACTAAAATAATAATTTTAATTTAATAAATATGAGAAAAGACTTGTATATAACTATATAGACTATGTAATTTCAGATACAGAGTACTATAAATGTTGATTAATTAAGACTTGGATGTAAAATTCAGGTCTTTCTTTTTATTTAAATTTATTATATAATGTTATGAAGAGAGGAAGTATATATGATGAAAACTGATGATTTTGATTATTACTTACCAGAAGAATTAATAGCGCAAGTTCCTTTAAAAAATAGAGAAGAATCGAGACTATTAGTTTTAGATAAAGATACTGGTAAAAAGATAGATGATAAATTTTATAATATTATCAATTATTTAAATAAGGGAGATGTCCTTGTTTTAAATGATACTAAAGTAATGCCCGCTAGACTTATTGGCGAGAAATTAGAAACTGGAGCAGTAATAGAAGTTTTACTTCTTAAGAATATTAATGATGATAATTGGGAATGTTTAGTAAAACCTGCTAAAAGAGTAAAACTTAATACCGTAATTTCTTTTGGTAGCGGAGTAATGACTGCTAAATGCATCGAAGAAAGAGAAGAGGGAATAAGAGTATTTTCTTTTAATTATGATGGAATATTTTATGAAATATTAGATAAGCTTGGAACTATGCCACTTCCTCCTTATATCAAAGAGAAATTGGAAGACCAAACGAGATATCAGACAGTATATGCTAAAAATATCGGAAGTGCCGCTGCACCGACGGCAGGATTGCATTTTACTAAAGAATTATTAAAAAAAATATCTGACAAAGGAATAACAATATGCTATATAACACTTCATGTAGGTCTTGGAACTTTTCGGCCCGTTAATGTCGAAGATGTAACTAAACATAAAATGCATTCAGAATTTTATAGTATGACAGAAAAAGTAGCAAATATTTTAAATGATGCTAAAAAGAATAAACAGAATGTCGTAGCGGTAGGTACTACTACTGTTAGGACGTTAGAGACAATTATGACTAAATATGGTAAGTTTAAAGAATGTAATGGTTTTACAGATATTTTTATTTACCCGGGATATGAATTTAAAGGAGTGGATGCTCTTATTACTAACTTCCATTTACCTAAGTCGACATTAATTATGTTAGTATCTGCTTTTTCTTCAAAAGAAATTATCCTTGATGCTTATGATTATGCTGTCAAAAATAAATATCGATTCTTTTCTTTCGGAGATGCAATGTTTATTCGAAAAAGTAATAAATAATATTTACTTTCTACTAAATTTATTATATAATTTAGTAGTAATTGCTTGTGTGGCGGAATTGGTAGACGCACTGGACTCAAAATCCAGCGATAGTGATATCATGAGGGTCCGAGTCCCTCCACAAGCACCAAATATGTTTTGCAAGTCCTTGATTTTCAAGGGCTTTACTTATTTTTACTCTCAAAATTACTCTGACTTTAAATGTACTTGTCAGTAATTTCTGCTATCTCCTTCCTTGTTTTGTTTGATAAGTGACCATATTTGTTAACAGTAGTAGAATAATTAGAATGCCCAATCCTATTGCTTATATGATATAGTTCTTTGCCCTCTGCCATCATAGTGGCAACATAAGTGTGCCTTAAATCATACATTCTTATTTTAGTTACATTGGCTTTGTTGCAATAATAGTAAAATGCTTTTCTTAAAGTTGCATCAGAATACGGTCTTTTCAATTGGTAATTAAAAAATATCATATCAGAGTCCATTATATTATACTCTGTATAATTATTTAAAAAACTTTTATATTGATAAACCTCTTGTATTAATTTGTTACTAACATCAACAACTCTTTGAGAATGATAGTTTTTGGTATTAGATAAGAAATCATTACTTGATGTATCATAATTTATAGAATGTTCAATTCTTACTGTACCTAATTTTTTATCAAAACAATCGTAAGTTAATGCTCTTGTTTCCCCAACCCTGTCACCCAGACTAAAATTAATTAATATAAATATTTTTACTAAATATGCTTTTTTCATCAAAAAAATATTATTAGATTTTATATCTTTATCCAATACTTCCAATATTTGTTTTATTTCTGTTGGTGTCCAAAACTTCATTTGTGGTTTTTCTGTCTTATATTGACTTATATTAATCATAGGTGAAACAATTAAATATTCTTCTTTGATGCACCAATTAAAGAAAGATTTAAGAACTCTAATCATTTCGTTTTTTTGTTTAGTGGTAGTTTTCATATTTTCTATAAATGTTATTAATTCTTCTTTAGTAATTTTAGATATTTTCTTATTAAATCTTCCGTCTAAATATTTCTTAAACATTTTTTCTTTTCGTAAAATAGTATTATAAGCTAATCTTAATTCATTTTTGCAAGCTGTAATATATTTCAACCAAAGACTATCAAAGTCTTCTTTATATGTTAATTCTAACCCTTTTTGTACTTTCAATTTAGGATTATCCCTGATTTTTATTGCATCTTCCAGTTTCATTATTTTTTTACCATCAATTGTGGCAATACTACTTTTAACTGGTTTACTAATCATTATTAAATAATTTTTATTTTTTTTATGTCTGTAAATATTTTGATACCTTGTTTTTTCATATACTTTTTTATCCATTTTTTTAACCTCCAATTATTTACTTTTTATACTATTTTTGCTATAATTAGAGTACAGAAAAAAGATGTCGTGCTAGGCATTTATTTCTGTACCTTGACTAGTTCTATGACGGTAGAGCTAGTCTTTTTTTATTTATAATATATTTTTATTTCGATACCATAATCTAAATTTTTTATAATAACATCATCTTTATTTTTTTCATAATTATATTCTACTTTTTTAATCTTTCCACCGTGTATATAAAGACTTGCATGCGAAATTTCATGATTTTCAATTATAGATATAAAATCTTTTAAATCTTTTCGAGCAATATTACCTACTTGATATTGTTTCTTATCGATATCCTCTATATAAATAGCGAATGCTCTTTCTCCATTATAATCATATTCTTTAATTTCTCCATTAAAAGCTATATTACTTAATTCTTCTACTTCTAAATTGCTCTCTAATATATCTTTGTTAGAAAAGCCACAATACAGATCTTCTTTAATTAAAATGCTTTTTTTGTAATTTTGTATAACTTGCTTAATCCTTTTTTGTCTATTTACTCCATCTTCATTATCGAAAGATTCGCCAACAACATAAAAAGATATATTCTTAATATTATTTTTTGATTCTATAATTTCATCTTTTTTGCTCTCTTTGCATTGGTTTAATATTTCTTTTTCTTTTTTTATTTTATTATCTTTATATTTACAATATAAATATACAAATATCCAAATAAAATAAGTGCATAATGATAAAATTACATGAACCCATATTTTTTGCTTTAAAACCCATTTTTCAAAAGAATTTAATTTCATTATCTTTATTATTCTCCTATAATCTTGTTCTTTTTTCTTTAGCAATGCCAATAACTTTTACCGGTAAACTTTCTACTTGCTCTTTATTATAAAAAGTAGGTAAGTAATTGTCATTATTGTTTAAATTAAGTGGTACAAGTGTTATACCAGCCTCGCTGATAGTAACATTTTTAAATGTTGCGTCAAAACCATTAACCATTACAGCACAATCTTTATTATTAGCAGATATATAATCCTCGTTTTTTTCAAAAATAACTATATCATTTTCTGTGTATTTGGGATACATACTATCACCGCTAATTTTTAAGCCATAAAAAGACTTACCACCTCGTAGCCATTTTTTTGGTATATCTATATATTCCAATATATTTTCTTGTGCTTCTATTGGGATACCTGCTTTAATCGTGCCTAAAACTGGTATTTGTACTGTGTCTGTATCAATATTTACTAGTGTAGCATTATCAAAATTTAAAGGCGGAAAAAAATCATTAATTGATATATGAAAATGTTCTGCTAATTTAAAAAGAATTTCGTGATTAGCTTCTAAAATTCCACTTTCATATCTTGAAATAGTTTGAGAAGTAGTTCCTAAGTATTCGCCAAGTTCTTGTTGAGTAAAATTACTTCTAGTTCTATAATATTTAATTTTTTCTCCTACGTATTTGTTTATGTCATCCATATGTTTTTTACAATCCTCCTTTTCATAAATTATTATACCACTAATTTACGAAAATGGAACAAAAAGTTTATTAATTTACAAAAAAGTGTTGACAATGTACGAAAACGGTACTATAATAAAATTGTCAATAGGGCAGAAAGGAGGAAAAAAATGCAAAACAAGTTAATAATTTTAATGAAAGAAAATAATGTAACTAATAAACAAATTGCAGATTTATTAGGTATTTCTGAGAAGCAAGTTGGTTACAAGATTAAAGGAGAAACAGATTTTAAAAGTTCTGAAATGTTTAAAATATCTGAATTTTTCCAAAAAAAGATTGATGAAATTTTTTTACCCTAGATGTACGAAAATCGTACAAAAGTATAAAACCTAGCACGACTAAAAAGGAGGTACAGAAAAATGAAAGATTATTATGGTGTCAAAGATGTCCAAGCAGTTACGGGAGCAAGTAAATCTTTAGCATATGAAATTATTAGGAAACTAAAAGAATCGTTTGAAAAAAAATATCCTGAGGCAATTCAGATTCAGGGTAAGATACCTATTTGGTATTTTGAAGAAATAATGATGAATAAAAAGAAGGACGATAGTTATGAAAAAAAAGAAAACTAAAATAAGTTGGAAAACTATATTAGCTATAATTACCGCTTTTGCTAGTATTTTATCTTTAATTTTGGTAGCATTTGCTCCGCTATGCTTGACGTGGACTGGTGCAGTATTTCTTCTGGTAATGGTAACTATTGCTGGTTATTCATTAGATTACTTATTTGAACGATATGAAAAAATTAAATAAAAAAAATAAAAAGTTTGCGTGAACTTTTTACGTACATAATTATAGCAAAAATATGTATGTTTGTCAAATTAAGGGGAGAAAGTTTAGGAGGATAACATGGAGAAAAAAAGTTTTTTAATTTATTTGGAATATGAAGATCAACTTTCCGACCTTACAGATGAGGAATTAGGAAAATTAATAAGAGCAATTTTTGACTATGAAAAGGATGGAACTGAACCTAAATTTACAGGTTTATTAAAAATGGCATTTGCTTTTATTAAGGGAAACCTAAATCGTGACAGAGAAAAGTATGACAAAAGATGTGTAACATCAGCAATTAATGGGGCTAAGGGCGGTAGACCAAAAAATGAAAAACCTAATTCAAAACCTAATGAAAAACCTAAAAAACCTAAAAAAGCCGATATAGATATAGATAATGATGATGATATAGATACAGATAATGATATAGATACAGATAATGATGATGATGTATATAGTTTCTTTTCGTCAGCATTCGGCTACTGTATTTCAACATTTCAGGCTCAAAAATTAAAAGAGTGGCTAAATGTATTTGATTCTAAAATTATAAAATTTGCTATTGAAAAATGTTGTAATAACAATGCAAAGTCATTTAGCTATTTGGAAGGAATTTTGCAATCATGGAAAGCGAAAGGCTTTAAAAATTTAGAAGAATGTCAAAAAGAAAAAAAGAAAAATAATATGGAGCCAGATTGGTTTGATAAGGATGTGAAAAAGGAAGAAATTCCACCAAATGAAAAAAACGAATTGGAAGAAATATTAGGAGAGTATAAATGACGCAGAATGAAATGGTATTAAAGTACCTTGAAGAAAATGGAAGTATAACTACTTATGATAGTTACAAAGAACTATTTATAACAAGATTATCTGCTAGAATATGGGATTTAAAACACAAGTTTGGTTGTGAATTTAATGAAGAGTGGATAACTAAAAAGAATAAATATGGGAAAGTGTGCAGTTTTAAAAAATACATACTCAAAGATAAGGAGGAAAAATAATGGAAGAAACTAAAAAAGTAAGTTACGAACAAATAAAAAAGGCTAACGATGAAATTGAAAAAACCAAAATTGGTACAAAGGGATATGCTCAGGTAAATGAAAGAATTAAAGCTTTTAGGAAAGTGTATCCTACTGGTTCTATTGAAACAGAAATTGAAGATATTAAAGATGATTATGTAAGAATTAGAACTAATGTTTACGATGAAAATGAAAGATTATTAGCGGTTGGACGAGCAAGTGAAACAAATAAAGGAAATAACAAAATTAACTTAACATCAATGATAGAAAATTGTGAAACTTCGGCTGTTGGACGAGCTTTAGGATTTGCTGGATTTGGAGTAGATACTGCTATTGCTAGTGCAGAGGACATTGAAAGAAATAAAGAGAAAACTAGACAATTTGAAATTTACAAAGATATGTTTATTAGAGATGAAGATGCTAAATATATAGTAAAAGTAGTAATTGGAGACTTGATGAGAAAAATGGGTGTTGTAAAAGAAAGCTTGGCTATTAATGTTGAAAATCAATTATGGGCTTCACTTGAAGAATTAAATACTAGGCAATTATTGAAATTAGAAACTAAATTAAAAACTTTGAATATGGAAACTAACGATTGGCATTTATTATACAATGAAAATACAAAAATCAAAGATGTAGTTCCAAAAAATCAAGAAGTTGTTTATGAAAGCAGTCATTATAAATTTGGCAAATTAGCACTAGAAAAGGCTGGAAATGATGAATTGCTAAGAAATGATATTATTAATAGTTATCTTGATATGGGAATAGTCTTGGAGGATAAATAATGTATCAAAAATTAACTTTCGAGCAGCAAGAATTGATAAAAAAAGTTGAAAATATTACTAATACTGATTATGAATTACTAGGAGATTTTATTCAAACAGAATTATTGATTCATGTTATTGAAGATATGCTTTGTGAATATGAAGAAATTCAAGAAAAATATGAAGATTATAAACAATATGTTAAAGATAATTATAGGGAAATTTCACAGTCAGATCAATATGATATATGTGAAGATTGGTTTCATTAGAGGAGGGAAAACATTATGGATATAAATAAAGTTATTTTAGTAGGAAGACTAACAAAAGAAATAGAATTAAAATCGACAACAAATGGAAGTCAATATGCTGAATTTAATATAGCAGTCGGAAATGGTAAAGACAAAGATGGCAATGAAAGAAAAGCAGATTTTATAAATTGTATTGCATGGAATAAAGCAGCGGAAAATTTATCTGTATATCTTCATAAAGGGAATAGAGTAGCAATCGAAGGAAGATTAAAGGTTGATAAGTATCAAAATGAAAAAGGAGAAAATAAATATAAAAAATATGTCAGGGTAGAAACTTATGAATTTTTGGAAAGTAAGCCAAAAGATACTTTTGTTCCACAAGAACCTGAAAGTAATAAAGTGAATTATACAGCTGAGGAAATAGATAGTACACCATTACCAAATGATCCATTTGAAAATCAAGAGCAGTTTTCGTTTAATGAAAACGATTTGCCTTTTTAAGATGGTGATAATGTGATGATAAATCCAAATATTTTAAATGAGGGCAATCAAATGGAAGTGCTTGAGTTCAATGATGATGAAATGAAAATGATTGTAAGATGTAATAATTGCGGACAAGCTACTGAATATGGAAAAACAAGAATGATTAGTGGATTCGTTGGATGCGATAACAAAATAAAAGTTAAAGGTAAAGAAGTAGAATGCTATTTTGGGGATTTAATGCCAAGAGTAATTAAATATCATGATAGTGATTGCTACTCGTTATATGAAATATATCAAAGTGGTAAAGTTTATCGTTATAGAGATAATGCTGATGGTGGATTAGATGATAGATGAAACTTGCAATATAGAAAAAGTGTTACCGCAAATATTTAGGCTTGATAGAGATACTATCTATGATATAAAAATAGAAAAACATAAAGAAAAGAGAAGTTTAAATGCTAATGCTTATCTTTGGAAATTATGTACTGAAATAGCCAATGTATTATCAAAATCAAAAGAAGAAATTTACTTACAAATGTTAATTGATTACGGACAATCAGAAATGGTAAGTATTCTTTCGACAATTAATGTTAGTGGTTATTTTAAATATTATACCTTAGCGGGAACTAGTGTTTTAAATAGTAAAGAATTCAATCACTATAAAATTTATAAAGGTAGTAGCGAGTACAATACCAAAGAAATGTCTATTTTGCTAAATGGTGTAGTACAAGAAGCTAGAAATTTAGGAATAAAAACAAAAGAAGATTATGAAATTGAAAGGTTAATTGAAAAATGGAATCAGTAAATAAAGAAATTACATATGAAAAAGTATTGAAATATCTTTCACTTTTAAAAAACGGGAAAACGATTAAAACTCCAACTATGCTGTTAGATCTGAAAGATACTATGGAAAAGGTAAACGAAATTCTTTATGAAGAAAGGAAAAAAGATGAAAGGTGAAATTTTAAGTATTGATACAGTTTCAAAGATGTCAGAAAATGAGAAAAAAATAGAAAGACTTATTAGAGATAAAAATATATTAGAAAAAAAATTAGAAAAAATGCAAGTTGATTATGATAGTTTAGAACAGAAAAACTTTTATCTTGAAAAAAGAGAAAAAACCTTATTAGCTTTAGAAAAATCTTTAGTACAAAGAATAAAAAAATATAGCAATAAAAAAGGCTATGTTTATGAACGCATTTCAAAGGAATTACAACTTTGGAATGACATGTTATCTTTTGAAAAAGAAAAAACGTATGAAATAAATGAGGTGCAAAATGAAATATAAGCTAAAAGAAGTTAAGGACAAGCTGTTTGTAAAGAAACCGACAAAAAAAGAAATAGCGGAAGCACAAAAGCTTTTTCCAAAGATACCAGATAATAAATAATAATTGGCATTGCTATTAAGCATGTAAGCCCAAATATATGTAAAAAAACTATCATTTATTTTTCAAAACCCCCTTTATCTATGATTTAATTTAAATCCTTTCTGTAAAGAGTTTTTGATAGTTTTCTCTTTCTAAAAATATTTTGAAAAGAGGTTAGTTATGAGAAATGAAAAAATAACAATTTATGAATTAATAGGACTTATTAAAGATAGAAAAATGCCTAAAAATGTAATATATCAAGAGAAAATTTATCAATATGATGATGAATTATATGATTATAGTAATTCTATAGGTGATATGTGTTTATTAGAATTTATATTTAGTAGTTGCAACAATTGGCTGTATGAAGAAGTTGAAATTCTACCAGAAGAAAATGATGAGTGGGAAGATATAGAAGAAATTGATATTAAAAATGAAGGTAATGGAGATTTTATAATAAATG
>CANQPC010000016.1 GCA_947625625.1 uncultured Bacilli bacterium | reverse complement strand
TTTTTAGGTTTTAACCATTTTTATTTGTTTATAATGGATATCTTTCCAAATCTCCACACTTTGGAAACACTATCAAATTATGGTATCATGTTGACATAAATATTTAAGAGGTGTTATAATTTAAAAAGTCGAAATATATTGCTAAAAAAATATCAAAAACATAAGATATTAATTAGGAGGTTTATAATGCTAAAATTATTTAAAAATTTACAAAAAAAAGATATTCCCTATGCCATAATTTGTGTAGCTCTAATTGTCTTTCAAGTATGGCTTGAATTAAAAATGCCCGATTATATGTCTAATATTACTCAGTTAGTTCAGACGAGAGCATCTTCGATGACAAGCATCTTAAAAGAGGGAGGATACATGTTATTATGTGCTCTAGGTAGTCTTTTATCTGCTTGTATTGTCGGCTATTTTACCGCTAATATATCAGCATCTTTTTCGATGAAAACACGTGAAAAAATCTTTCGCAAAGTCGAAAGTCTCGGTATGGAAGAAGTTAAAAAGTTTTCTCCCAGTAGCCTAATTACACGTACTACTAATGATGTAACTCAAGTAGAAATGCTAATTGGAATGGGCCTTCAACTCATGATAAAAGCTCCCATTACTGCCGTTTGGGCCATAACCAAGATTCTAAATAAAAGTATCGAGTGGAGTGCTATAACCGCTATTGCGGTCGTCATTTTACTCATCGTCATCAGCGTTTTAATGGCTATTGTCATGCCTAGATTTAAAATCGTTCAAAAATTAATCGATAAAGTAAATCTTGTCACACGAGAAAATTTAACAGGTATCAGAGTTGTTAGAGCCTTTAATGCTGAAGATTATCAAGAAGAAAAATTCGAAAAAGTAAATAACGATTTAACTAGAACGCAAATGTTTAATCAGAAAGCTTTCAATATTTTAAATCCCATCATGTATTTAGTAATGTACTTCTTGACTCTTTCCATTTACTTTGTTGGAGCAATCCTAATAGATGCCGCATCATTAAGTAATAAAATTGTTCTCTTTGGCGATATGATTGTCTTCTCGTCATATGCAATGCAAGTAATCATGTCTTTCCTAATGTTAGCTATGATTTTCATGATGCTTCCTCGAGCGGATGTCTCAGCTAAGAGAATTAACGAAGTATTAGATGCCAAAATAAGTATTAAAGATGGAGATATAACCGAAAATAAAAACAATATTACTGGAACAATTGAATTTCAAAATGTATCTTTTAAATATCCTGATGCCGACGAGTACATTTTAAAAGATATTTCCTTTACCGCCAAAAAAGGAGAGACAGTCGCCTTTATCGGTTCGACCGGAAGTGGAAAATCAACCCTTATTAATCTAATTCCTAGATTCTATGATGCTACTGATGGTAAAATACTTATAAACGGTATCGACGTTCGTGACTATAACGAAAATTATCTACATGATATTATTGGCTATGTTCCTCAAAAAGCTGTCATGTTTTCCGGAACTGTCTCATCAAATGTTGCTTACGGTGAAACAAGAAAAAGTAAGCCAAATAAGAAGAAAATCGAAGAGGCCGTCAAAGTATCGCAAGCATATGAATTTGTTTCCAAACTAGATAAAAAATACGATTCACATATAGCTCAAGGGGGAACTAATATTTCCGGCGGTCAAAAGCAGCGTCTCTCTATTGCCAGAGCTATTGCTAGAGATCCAGAAATCTATATCTTTGACGATACCTTCAGTGCCTTAGATTACAAGACCGATTTAATTCTTCGTAAAGAACTTAAAAAGTACACCAAAGATGCCACTAGCCTAATTGTCGCTCAAAGAATCGGTACCATTATGCATGCCGATAAAATAATTGTTTTAGATAAAGGAAAATGTGTCGGTATCGGTACTCATAAAGAATTATTAAAAAAATGCAAGGTCTATAAAGAAATCGCCTTGTCACAGATAACAGAGGAGGAATTAAATAATGCCTAACGAAGAAAGAAGACCAAATCCTCCAAGAAGAAGGGGAGGAAGAGGCATTCCCGAAAAACCTAAAAATTTTGCCGAAGCTATAACCAAATTAGTTAAGAGCTTAAGTCCCTTTAAATTCCTAATTATTTTGTCTCTCATTCTAGCGGCTATAAGTTCGATATTATCGCTTGTTGCTCCAAATAGATTATCTGATTTAACAGATGAAATATCGAAAGGACTTACCATAAATACCGCTAATGCTGAAAAACTAGAAGAGGACCTTCTTTCCAGCTTTAATGAAGAACAAATGCCTAAGACAGTAGCGGACATTTTATCACTATCTTTAGATCAAAATACTTTTTATAAAGTAAATACTTCTGATATATCTAGTGATGATAAGACCACTTTCAATAACACTGTTGCCGAAATCCAAAATAATCCTGATGATACCATTAAATTACTAGGAGGCCTTCCCGATAGTGTCTTAAATATTATCTTAAACGATAGTACTTATGACGATATAACTATCTTGAAAGAAGAAAAAATTATCTTTATTAAAAGTATTGCTTCTTTTGATATCGAAAGTAAAGATTTCCAGTTCATCAAAGATATTCCAACTAGTATAGCTAAAATACTTTTACCGACGAGTACCATAAGTGACATTGAAATTACTACCGAAGATAAAGTAGCCTTCGTCGAATCGATGTCAAATATAAGTGAAGATGTCGATGTAAGTGAACTATATAAGAAAGTAGAAGCTTTACCAGACAGCATTCAGTCGCTCCTAAGTCCTAGTATGAATATGAAAAACATTACCAAAATAGTAATCTTCTTATCGATACTATATATTGCTAGTGCACTCTTTAATTATATCGAAGGCTTTTCGATGGTTAAAGTAGCCAATAATTATGCCAAGAAACTTCGAACGAGTATTTCCAAGAAAATAAATAAATTACCATTAAAGTTTTTCGACCATAATCTTGCCGGAGATATTTTATCTCGAGTAACTAATGATGTCGATACTATCGCTCAGTCATTAAATCAAAGTTTAGCCTCTTTAGTATCGGCCATAACCCTATTTATCGGTTCAATTATTATGATGTTTTATACAAATTGGATAATGGCTCTTACTGCCATTGTATCTAGTTTGGCAGGCTTTGTCTTCATGAGTCTTATCCTTAGTCATTCTCAAAAATACTTTATTGCCAGACAAGTTGAACTTGGAAAACTAAACGGTTATATCGAAGAAGCATATTCCGGATTAAACGTTATCAAAACTTGTAACGGACAGACAGAAACCAACGAACATTTTGATACCTTAAATCAAAAATTATATGAATGTAGTCGCAAGAGTCATTTCTTATCTGGCCTCATGCAGCCTATCATGGTCTTTGTCGGCAATTTTGGTTATGTAGCAGTTTGTATTGTCGGAGCCCTTCTTACTTCTAAAGAAATTATATCGTTTGGAGTAATTGTTGCTTTCATAACTTATGTAAGATTATTTACTAATCCTCTTTCTCAAATCGCTCAATCTTTGACAAGTCTTCAAACTACCGCTGCAGCATCAGAGAGAGTCTTTGAGTTCTTAAGTGAAGAAGAAATGACGAAAGAGAAAGACACAGCTAAAAAATTAAATAAAAACAAAGTACGAGGAAAAATTGAATTTCAAAATGTCAAATTTGGTTATGATGAAGATAAGATAATCATTAAAGACTTTACTGCCGTAGCTAAACCCGGCCAAAAGATTGCTATTATTGGTCCTACTGGAGCCGGTAAGACGACGATGGTTAACTTACTCATGAAATTTTATGAAATAAACTCTGGTGATATTAAAATTGATGGAGTTTCCACTAGAGAACTTACTCGTGAAAACATTCACTCTCTATTTACGATGGTTCTCCAAGATACTTGGCTATTTAATGGAACAATAAAAGAAAATATTGCCTATAACCGAAAAAATGTATCTGATAAAAGAATAAAAGAAGTTTGTGAAACTGTCGGTATCGATCATTTTATTCGTACTCTTCCTAATGGCTATGATTCAGTATTATCTGATAACGATAGCGTTTCAGCGGGGCAAAGACAACTTTTAACTATTGCTCGTGGTATGATAGAGGATGCTCCATTCTTAATTTTAGATGAAGCAACGTCGAATGTCGATACTAGAACTGAAGAATTAGTTCAAAAAGCAATGGATAAATTGATGGAAAACAAAACATCTTTCATTATTGCTCATCGATTATCGACTATTCGAAATGCTGATCTCATACTAGTTATGAATGAAGGAAACATAGTTGAGACAGGAACACATGATAGTCTTATGAAAAAGAATGGCTTTTATGCTAATCTATACAATTCTCAGTTTGAAAGTATAAAATAGAAGATAGTTACTTAAAAGTAGCTTCTTCTTTTTATTACATTTAAAAGATAGAAAAAAAAACTAGACTTTAAATTTTATTAGAGTTATAATAAAAGTATAAAAAACATAAGTAAAGGAGTAAAATAAAATGAACGAAAATAATTTTAATGTTGATGAAACAAGAAATACTAATTCTAATGAAATGAGTAATGAATTTGTCGATGCACCGAAGAGAAAGATCCTGTTAGTAATAACTATTATTATCATACTATTAATTATAGGATTTGCCAGTTTTATTTTCATAAAAAAATATTTTGAAAATCAAAATTCTATTAAAATATTAATAAGTAATAGCTTTGATACTTTTGAAGAAAAAATTAGTGAAAAAAATAATCAAAATGCAAAATTATCTCTCAAGTTACAAAATAATTCTTCCCATGATGATATCATTAAATTATTAAGTAAGATAGATTTTTCTATGGATATCAGTATCGACTATGAAAATATGCTAATTGATTCTGATTATCAAATAAATTACAATAATCAAAAATTACTTAATGCCAATATCTATACAGAAAGTGATGCAGGCTACATTATGCTCGAAGATATATATGATAAATATATCAAATTCGATTTAAAAGATTTATCCATCATTTTCTCTCAAAGTAATATCAAAGATCAAATAATCGTAATAGAAAGTATTAGAAAAGCATTAGATTTATCTCTAAAAGACGAATATTTTACTATCATCAAAGAGACTGTTGATGGAGAAAAAGTAACTAAGACAACTTTGATATTAGACCAAAAAAATTACAATTCATTAAAAAAAGACATCGTAAATACTTTATTAAAAGATACTAAATTTCTTGAAAGCTATGCTAAGTTAAAAGAAATAGAAGTAGAAGATGTCAAAACATCACTAAATGATTCTCTTTCCTCTAATGATGAATATGATACTACAAATCTATCTCTCTATACAAATAAAAGTAAATTCATTAAATTAGAAATAAGTGATTCGAGCAATAATATTTCCATTACCAAAGATGGTAATAACTATGATTACACATTAGATATGGCCGATTCCCATTTATTATATGGAACAGTAACTGTCATTTTAGAAGAAGATAATTCTACTATAAACATTAGTGTCAATGATGATGCAAGTAATATATCGTTTGTCGTAACAATTGATGCCTCTGTCCAAAAGATTGCTTCTGTTGAAAAGAAAGATATAACTGAAAGCATCTATGCTTCTGATATTACTGAATCGGAACTTGAAAAAATTCAAAATAACATATTAAATCAAGAAGGAATAATGAATTTCTTAAATGACATTATAAGTCAAAGCGAATAGTATTTCGAATTATAATTAGGTAAATAAAATGAGGATTATATGCCTCTTTTTTAACTTTAACCATTGATAAATAAGCCAAAATAATATATAATTAAGTAGGAAACTAGGTGAAACATGAAAAAAATATTACTATGTATTATGGATGGAGTAGGTTTAAGTAAAGACAAAAAATATAATGCTGTATATAATGCTAGAACCCCTGTTTTAGATAGATTATGGGATAATTACCCTCATAGTACCTTGGAAGCTTCTGGAAAAGCAGTAGGACTTCCCCAAGGACAAATGGGAAATAGTGAAGTCGGACACACCAATATCGGTGCTGGACGCCTCGTATATCAATCATTAGAACTTATAAATAGCAAAATTAACGATAAAACTTTCTTTACCAATGAAAAGTTATTAGAGGTCATTAATCATGCTAAAGAAAATAATTCTAAAGTTCATTTAATTGGCCTTTTATCTGATGGTGGAATTCATTCTCATATCAATCATTTATTCAGTTTACTAGATATGTTAAAAAAAGAACAAGTAAAAAATGTTTATCTCCATGTCTTTACCGATGGAAGGGATGTCAGCCCTACTAGTGGAATTAATTATCTCGAAAAATTAGAAAAAAAATTAAAGTCCTTAGGTATCGGCAAAATTGCTTCTCTTGGCGGAAGATATTACGGAATGGATCGCGATAACAATTTTGACCGTGTCGAGAAAGCCTATCGCGTTATGACCGAAGAAACTGAAATTATGGATGTTAAAAAAGCTTGGCGTAATAGTCATAAAAAGAAAATAACTGATGAATTTATTATTCCTATTGCTACTTGCAAAGGTGGACTAATTGAAGATAACGATAGCATTATTTTCTTTAACTATCGTCCTGATCGTGTAAGAGAACTAGCAAGTATTTTTACCAATGATGATTATGAGAGTTTTAAACATAAAAAAATAAATAATTTAAAAGTTGTAACTATGATGCCCGTAACTAGTACCGTATTGGCGCCTTCCGCTTTTCAGCTCCAGAAATTAAATAATACCTTAGGAGAATATATTTCTAATCTTGGATATTCCCAGCTTCGAATTGCCGAGACTGAAAAATACGCTCATGTAACATATTTCTTTGATGGAGGAATCGAAAAAGAATTAGCTAAAGAAAAGAAAATATTAGTTCCTAGTCCCAAAGTAGCTACCTATGATATGGAACCCGAAATGAGTGCTTACATGATAACAGCTTCCCTCGTAAAAGAAATAACTACTAATCATGAAGACTTAATCATATTAAATTTTGCTAATGGCGATATGGTCGGTCATACAGGAGACTATGAAGCCGCTATTACGGCTGTTGAAACAGTCGATAAATGTATTGGCAAAATATTAGAAAACATCTCCTTAGAAGAATATACTCTCGTCGTAACAGCGGATCATGGAAATTGTGAGGTCATGCGAAATAAAGATGGAAGCATTCATACCAATCACACTACCAATAGAGTACCATTTATTATAACAGATAAAAAATTAAAATTAAATGATGGAAAACTTGGCGATATTGCTCCGACCATTCTCTATCTGATGGGAATTGATATTCCTAAAGAAATGACCGGACAAGTTTTAGTAAAAAATAGAAAAGGAGTAAAGTAATGCTAAATCTATTAAATAATCCCACTTTTGATAACGAAAGAAATATTTTAAATGCCGATCTCTTTGTCAGCAATCTAAAAAATACCCTTAAAGCATTCCAATTTAATACTAAAGTAACATACGAAGTCTATCGTAGGACGACTGTTTATCATATATCTTGGACTGATGATAAAACTATCGAAGACGTTTTAGAATTAAAAAAAGAAATAGCTCTTGCTCTTGGCATTCAAGAAATGGACTTAGATATCAAGAAAATAGACGATAGTAAAATCGAAATTATGGTTCAAAACATGAAATTGGAGCCCCTTTCGCTAAAAGAATTATTAAGTGATTTTAGAAAAAGTAATGATTTTAAAATACCTCTTGGAGAAGACGAATACGATAACTTGGTAACCATTAATTTAGATAGAGATAGGAGCCTTCTAGTAACAGGAGTTACTGGAACAGGTAAGACTAATCTCTTTAACAGTCTAATAATGAGTACGTTAATTAACTACCCCGATACTAAAATAATAATATTAGATTCCCAAAGCATCAATTATAATTTATATCAAGATGTTTGCGAAGTTATCAATGACGAAAACAAAATAATTGAAAGAATAAAACTTCTTCGCCGTGAGTTTGAAAAACGCATCAAAAATGGTAATAAAGATCGTTTAATAATCTTTTTAGACGAAATATACGAAATACTAAAAAATGATATCAGTGTCAAAGATGACATCAACTATTTATTAGAACTCGGTAGTATGACAAATATTCATCTAATAGTATCTACTGACTCTATATCTGATCCCGATATTTTAGATTTATTTAGTCGTGATAATGTCTCTAAATTAGCTTTTTATTTAACCAGTCGCGGAGAATACCATATGTTTTTAAATAAAGTTATCACTGATAAATTAAATAATGATGGTATCTATGTCGACCCTGATAGTAGAGTAAGTAAAGTAAGTATTCCATTAATAAGTGACGATGAAATAGAAAGAGTAGTAAGTAAATTAAAAAAATAAATATATAAAAATAACTATTAAATTCAGTATCAATAATAGTTATTTTTATATTATAACATCAGAATAAATGATATGTTTAAAAATATTAAAAAAATACAGTCATCGCTTTTTACTTTTTATAAAATTAGTAAATACATACAAAAATTACTGATTGGGGTAAAAAAATCATTAAATACTAGGAAAAATCCTAAAAATATGATAAAATAAATACATAAGAAAGAGATGATAAAATGAAAACATATTTAATTACTGGTGGAGCAGGTTTTATTGGCTCGACACTATCGGATAAATTATTAGAAATGGGATATAAAGTTGTTGTAGTAGATAATTTTTGTGACTTTTATAATCCAGAGGTTAAAGAAAAAAATATTAAACATAATTTACAAGATAATAATTACAAATTATATCGAATTGATATTAGAAACAAAGAAGAATTATCTAAGGTATTCGATGAAAATAATATTGATGCGATAATTCATCTTGCCGCTATGGCAGGAGTGAGACCATCGATTGAAAATCCAATTTTATATCAAGAAGTAAATGGTATCGGCACTCAAAATGTATTAGAGGAAGCACATCTACATAATATTAAAAATTTAGTTATGGCTTCGTCTAGCAGTGTTTATGGCAATTGCAAAGAAGTTCCATTTAAAGAAGAATTCATTGTCGACTATGCTATTAGTCCATATGCTGCTACTAAAAAATCTAATGAGGTAATGGCCCATGTATATCACCATTTGTATGATATGAATATTATCATGTTAAGGTTTTTTACCGTTTATGGTCCAAAACAAAGACCTGATTTAGCTATTAACAAATTCACAAGATTGATGATAAATAATGATCCAATTCCAATGTTTGGAGATGGAACTACTTCTAGGGATTACACCTATGTCGATGACATCGTCGATGGAATTATAAAATCAATTCATTATGTTGAAGAAAACGAAAATGTATATGAAATAATAAATTTAGGAAATTCTAATCCCGTCTCTTTAAAAGAAATGATTGATACTATTGGTGAAGTACTAGGAGTAACTCCAAAAATTGAAAAATTACCTATGCAACCTGGTGACGTTGATAGAACCTATGCTGATATAAGTAAAGCTAAAAGATTATTAAAATATAATCCTAAAACATCTTTCCATGATGGTATCGAAAAATTCGTCGAATGGTATAAGCAGCAAAAGTAGTTTCCTAATAAAATACATATATTAATGACAAAAGATAAAAATATAACTATATAGTACTGGAAGGTGTTTTGAATGTTTATAAATAAAATAAAGAAATGTATAAAAAATCCTAAAAAAATTATTATATATTTAGCTTCAAAAGGAATAATAAAATACGATGATAAAAAATATTTAGAATTTGTTTTTGAAGAACATCTAGGAGAAAAACTAGATTTAGAAAATCCAAAAACTTACAATCAAAAATTACAATGGTTAAAACTTTACAATCGTAATCCAGAATATACTAAATTAGTTGATAAGTACGAAGTTAGAAAATATATAGCAGAAACAGTGGGAGAAAAATATTTAATTCCCTGTTATGGCGTTTATAATTCTGTTAAAGAAATAGATTTTGATAAACTACCAAATGAATTTGTTTTAAAAACTACTCATGATTCTGGAACTGTTGTAATATGTAAAGATAAGAAAACTTTTGACAAAAAAGCAGCTATAAAAAAATTAAAAAAGAGGTTAAAAAGAAATTATTATTATTTATGGAGAGAATGGCCTTATAAAGATGTAAAACCGAGAATTATAGCTGAAAAATATATGCAAGAAGGTAGTAACATATCATTGACTGATTATAAATTTTATTGCTTTGATGGAATCCCTAAAATGCTACTTATCGTCATTGATAGAGGAATTGAAACTAAAATGAATTTTTATGATATGAATTTTAAAAAGTTAAACTTAAGCCAGTGCAGTCCTAATTTCACCAAGAAGATGGAAAAACCCAAACAGTTTGAGGAAATGGTAGAATTATGTAAAAAGTTAAGTAAAGGAATTCCTCATGTCAGAGTAGACTTTTATATAATAGATGGTAAAGTTTACTGCGGTGAATTGACTTTTTTTGACTCTTCGGGACTTGAAAAGTTTACTCCTTCCAAATATGATGAACTTCTTGGAAGTTACATTAATTTAGATAAAATCAAAAGAAGGACCGACCGATGAGAAAAGTATTATTTGTAATAGGAAGCCTTCAAATAGGTGGAGCGGAAACAGTATTAGTAGATATCATTAATAATATCTATAAAGAATTTGATATAACTCTTCTTTTAGTTGAAAAACGTGGTGAATTATTAGAAAAAATACCGAAAGATATTAAATTAAAATATTTGACGAAAGGAGATAAGTATTGCTTAAATATTTTTGATAAATTCTATAATAAAATAAAAAGAAGCATAATATATCGCTTCCTTGGTAAAAACAAGTGCTATGTAAAAAGAATTTATCAAAAAATATTAAGAGATACCTATGATAGCGAAGTAGGATTCTTAGTTGGATTACCAACGGAAATTGTAAGAAGAAGCCCAAATAATCTAAGTAAGAAAATAACTTGGATTCATGCAGACGTCGAAGCAAGCGATCATGCCACATATAAAAAATATTATAATATTTATAAATATTTTGACAATATTGTTGGAGTTAGCGAAGCTAGTATCAAAACATTCGAAAAAACTTTTCCCGAAAGTGTTGGAAAAATACAGTTAATACATAACTATATCGATATAAATAAGATAGTAAAAAAATCTGAAGAAAATATCGATTTTGAATATGAAAAAGGTAGGTTTAATCTCGTATCGGTCGGAAGACTAACTATTGAAAAAGGATACGATCGAATAGTTAACATAGCCAAAAAATATTCCGATAAAATTAACTTTTATATAATAGGATCTGGATCTTTAGAAGAAGAATTAAAAAACCAAATAAGCAAAAATAATATCAAAAATGTAAAATTATTAGGTCTCCAAAAAAATCCATATCCTTATATCAAAAAAGCTGATGCCTTTCTATTATCTTCTCGAAGCGAAGCATATCCTACTGTCATTTTAGAAGCCATGATACTACAGAAATATATAATAGCAACAAAAGTTTCTGGAGTTGAGGAAATATTATCAGATTATGATAGTAAAATATTAGTTTCAAATACTGATAATAGCTTAAATGAAGGAATTGATACTTGGCTAAATAAGAAAAATACTAAAATGAAACAAAAGAACAATAAATTTGAAAAAATAAATAATGAGAATTTATTAAAAACAAAAGCAATTTTAAATGACTAGAACGGAGAATAATATGAAAAACAATAAACTAGTTAAATTTTTAACACTATTTATAATTATTCAACCATTTTATGATATATTTATCTATTTTACCAATAAAGTACTAAATTTTAATATTCCATTTATATCATTTATAAGACCAATAATTGCTATAGGAATATATTTATATTTATTCTTTAGTTATAAAGTAAATAAAAAAGAAAAAATAGCAACTTTTACTTATTTTATAATGTATGCTATCTTTTGTATAGTGCATCTTTTAAATATTAAAAATAATTTCTTTTCATTATCTTATGGAACTATTGGTAATGAAATAAGATACTTATGTAATTATGGATATTTTCTTTTACAATTAGTAAATTTTTATTTAATATTTAAAATTACTACTAAAGAAGAACATAAAAAAATACTTATGAGCTTAATATGGGCGACTACTGCTATGGCCTTAATGTATTTTATCTCTATAGTGTCTAATACATCACCTAAAACTTATATTTATTCTGCAGGAAAAGGTGGATGGCGTGGTTGGTCTGTATCCGCTCATTATATCGGCCATGTCATTATCTATACTCTTCCTTTAGTAATTTATGCTCTTTTCGAAAAAAAGTATTTAAATAAATGGTATAAATATGCTATTATTATTTTACTCATCATTCCTCCATTTTACTTAGTTGGAACTAAGGCACCTTTGTTTGCCGTATTATTAATAGTAGTTTTTTATACTATTCTAAGAGTTATTACTTCCATCAAAGAAAAGAAAATAAATACTGATACGATTTTTTTCACTATTTTATCAGTTATTCTTTTAGCAACTTTTTCTATGACTTATGGCTATGATAATTTTAAAAATCAAATTGATGTAACCGAAAGCGATAGTATTGGTGTTAATTTGATTAGTGATAATTTAACTGATAATAGTAAGTTTAGTGAATATGAAGAATTTCAAAATGATAAAGAATATTTATCTACTTTTGAAAACCGACTTATGTTAACTTTATACCGCTATCATGATATCGACTCATCAGTTTTCGATAATAGAACAATTCAAAAAACTATAAATAGACATTTATGGGGAATCAGCCCTTTAAAAGATAAACTATTTGGCTATGGTCATGATGATATGCCAAATTGTACTTGGGTTGAGACAGACGTTCACACTATATTTTATTGCTACGGAATTATCGGTTTCATTTTAATTTTACTAGTACCAATTGGATATATTTCTATAAATGGTATAAAATGTTTAATCAACATAAAAAAAATGTCTAATGCTAAATTCTTATTAGGCTTTGGCTATGGAATTAGTTTGTTTATAATTTATTCAGTTGGATATACCATTCAATATGCTCAAACAGTATTTTATTTAGTAATATTATTTATTTTTGCTAATTATATTTTTACTGAAAAAAAAGATAATATTTCAAAGAAAGATTATTTATTTATGATAAACGATTTAAATATTGGCGGAGCAGAAGTAGGTATGGTTGATGTCGTAAATAAATTAGTATCTGATGGCAATAAAGTTGATATTGTCTTACTTAGAAAAAGAGGACCATTACTAGAAAAGCTAAATAAAAATATTAATATATATGAGATATTAAATCAAGATTATTCAAAATTAAAACAAAAACTATATCATATACTATATATATTAGGTGGCCCTTTTACAAAGTATGTTTATTCCCATACAATAAAAGATGAATATAAAAATGAAATAGCATATATAGAGGGTTATCCTGCTGTATTCATTAGTTCAAGTACTAACAGCGAGTCTGTCAAAATAGCATCCATAAGGGTAGGATTAAAAAATCATAAATTAAAAGCCAGTAAAATTCCATGGGGAGAGTATTTAGTAAAAAAAGCATATCAAAAGATGGATAATATATATACTGTTTCAGAGTTGACGACCAAAGAGTTTCTTGAAAAATATCCATTTTGTCAAAATAAAACAAGAACTATATATACATATTTTAATGTTGATGAAATAAAAGAAAAATCTAAAGAAAAATATGATTATAAGTATGATAAATCGAAAATAAATTTTTTAGCGGTCGGAAGATTTAATTCACAAAAAAGCTATGATCGCTTAATTGAAGCTTTTGACATCGTTTCTCAAAAGCACGATAATATTGTTTTACATTTTCTTGGAAAATACGATACTGCCGAAGGAAACAAGATAATAGAAATGATAGAAGATAAAAAACTAGGCGATCGAGTTATTCTTCATGGTGTAATTGAAAATCCATATCCTTACATTAAAGATTGTGATGTTCTCATCTCTTCTTCACTATATGAAGGCTTCCCAAGAGTAATTAACGAGGCCATTAGTCTAGGAAAACTATGTATCGGTACTAATGTTACAGGTACTAAAGAGGCACTACATGAAGGAAAATTAGGCATATTAGTTGAAGATTCAATCGATGGATTAGTAAGTGGCATGAATAAGTTTATTGAAAATCCCCAAATTTATCAAAAATATAAAGCTGAAATTAATAAATTTGATGGCAACGAAAAAAGCTTTTTTAGTTCCTTTAAAGAACTTACAAATAAAAGGAAAAGTATGATTATTTACATGCCAAAATTATCTTATGGTGGCATGGAAAAAGCTTTAGTTAACTTAATCAATTATGCTAAGTTAAATGAAAAGTATGATTTGACATTATATTTACTTTATAGAGGAAATATGAATTATTTAGATTTACTCCCTCAAAATATAAAATTAATAGTGGCCTGTCGGGGAGAATGGAATTTATTTGGTAAATTTGAAGCTATTATTAAAGTATTAATAAGGTATGTATATCAATTATTTGTAAAATATGATATAGCAATATCTTATTCCTACCAACATCCCATACTAACTTCTTTAACAAGATTTAGTAGTGAAAACAATATCGTTTATATACATGGTAATCTTATTGAAGGAATTGATCCCAAATTACTAAAAAAGAGGATTAAACACTGTAAATATGAAAAATTCAAAAAAATTATCTGTGTATCAAATGATGCCAAAAACGCTCTAATAAAACTAATCAAAAGAACAGATAATATCTATGTCGTCAATAACATTATTGATGGTGATGCCATTCTCTCTCGATCATTAGAAGAAGTAAATGATTTTAAGTTTGAAAAGGATAAAATTTATTTTATTAATATAAGTAGACATTATGAAGTTCATAAAAAGTTAGTAAGAATTATTGAATCTACTAGACGTTTAAATGATGAGGGTTATGATTTTGAAGTCTTATTTATTGGCGATGGTGAAGATGACCAATTATATAAAGAAAAAATTAAAGAGTATAATATTAAAAATATTCATCTTTTAGGAAAAAAGAAAAATCCATATAAATACTTAAGAAAATCGTCTGCACTATTACTATCTTCCGTACGTGAAGGCTATCCTGTCGTCTTTATAGAATCGATGATTTTAAATAAGCCGATTATTACTACTGACGTAAGTGATGCCAAAGAAGATGTTGATGGTATCTATGGTATAGTAGTGGATAACACTGATGAAGCCATTTACGACGGCATGAAAAAGTTTATCAAAGAAGGATATCAAATAAAAACTAAATTTAATTATCTAGAGTTTAATAAAAAAATAGAAAATATGATTGATGAAATATATAATCAGGAGTAGAAGAATCATGTTAAAAAAATTTTTTATAACAATAGGAATAATATGTGTATTATGCCTAGTATCAGTAAGTTTATATTTAATGTTAAAAGAAAGAAATGTTATTGTCTTAGCCTATCACAAAGTTGTTCCAAAAGAAATAAAAGAGAAATATTATAAAGATGATCCATGGATTGATACCACCGAAAGATTTGAAAAACAAATGAAATTTCTATATGATCATAATTATGAATCGTTATCGATGGATGAGTATGAAAAGTGGCGAAATAAAAAAAGAGACATTTCTTTAAAAACAGTCATGATAACTATTGATGACGGTGATATTGAAACATATTATGAAATCATGCCAATTTTAAAAAAATACAACTTAAAAGGAACATATTTTGCTATTGGTGAATCGATTAAAGATAGTTCTGAAAAATATGATCCATCGAGGAAACAATTTTTAAATAAGGAACTAATAGAAAAAATTAAGCAAGAGTATCCCAATTTAGAAATACAAAGTCACTCTTATGGAATGCATAATCGAAATAATAATGTTCCCTATGTATTCGATATGAGTAAGGAAGAAATTGAAAAAGATTTCGACAATATGAAAGAAATAGATGATGAAATAGATGTATATTGCTATCCATATGGATTACATACTGATACAATATTGGAAGTATTGGAAGAGAAAAAATATCGCATGGCTTTTAAACTTGATAAATCGGGTATTTCTAAAATAAGTGACAATAAATATTTAATACCAAGAGTCGGAGTAAATTACGATACTTCATTTGCAAATTTCAAAAAATGGTTAATTAAAGCCATAATATTATAAGGGTGATTTAATGAAAAAAGTAATGTTTATAAGTAGCGTTGGAGGTCATTTAACTCAGCTGCTAGAACTAAAAAAGATCTTTAACGATTATAATTATGTTTTAGTAACTGAAAAGACTGATGTAACAAAAGACTTAAAAGAAAAATATAAGATGGAATACTTAGTTTATGGTTCACGTGAATATTTATTTACATATATATTTAAGTTCACCTTTAACATTTTAAAATCATTTTACTTATTTATTAAATATCGTCCTAATGTTATTGTTACAACTGGAGCTCATACATCAGTTCCAATGTGCTATATTGGAAGGCTATTTCGAAGAAAAGTTATATTTATCGAAAGCTATGCTAAAAGAAATAGCCCGACACTATCGGGAAGATTAGTTTATCCTATTGCTACAACTTTTATAATTCAGTGGGAAAGCATGAAAGAATTTTATCCTAAAGCTAAATATTTTGGAGGTATATATTAATGATATTAGTAACATTAGGAACTCAAAAACAGCCATTTACAAGATTATTAGATAAAATAGAAAATAGTAAAATCAAAGACAAAATAATCGTTCAAGCCGGACATACAAAGTATGATAGCAAAAAAATGGAAATATTTGATTTTATTGACTATGATAAAATGAATAAACTAATTGATGAAGCTGATTTAATTATTACACATGGAGGTACAGGTTCCATTGTAATGCCATTAAAAAAAGGTAAAAAAGTTATAGCATGCCCTCGCTTGAAAAAATACGGGGAACATGTTGATGATCATCAAAAGCAAATTGTTGAAGTTTTTTCTGAAGTTGGTTACATTTTTAAATTAGATGACAATGATGACATCGATAAAGTAGTAGCCAAGATAAAAAAAAGCAAGATGACCGAATTTAAATCCAATAGTGATAGATTTCTTAGTTTAATAAAAGCTGAAATCGATAGTTAATCTCATGTGAGGATGATGTATATGAATAAAACAAAAGTTAGTATTTGCTGTATTACTTATAATCAAGAAGATTATATTAGAGAAGCTTTAGATAGTTTTATTAATCAGAATGTCAATTTCAAATACGAAATAATTATTCACGATGATGCATCGACAGATAAAACCACTCAAATTATAAAAGAATATCAAAAAAAGTATCCTAATATTATTATACCAATTTTTGAAAAAGAAAATGTTTATTCCAAAGATCCAAATTCTATTATGAAAATCACTTTAAGTAAAGCTAAAGGAGAATATATAGCTTTATGTGATGGTGACGATGGATTTTTAGATAACAATAAACTGCAGAAGCAAGTGGACTATATGGATAAGCATAAGGATATAGTACTATGCTCTCACAATACTAAAGTAATTTCTTCAAATAATTCGAATAATAATTATGATAATTTAACTCCCTATCGTGAAGGAATAGTTACTATTTATGATTTCTTTCACACTAGCGGCAGTATGCATACATCTTCGATGTTATTTCGCCGCAAAGACGTTCAAAATCTTCCTGAATATTATTTTAAGGCAACAGTAGGGGATTTACCTTTAAAGCTTTACCTTTTATCAATCGGAAATTGTTTTCACATGAATGATGTTATGTCTTTTTATCGAATTAATGCAAATGGATCGTGGACTACCAAGCAAAGACAAAATCCATTGGCATTAAAAAACAATCATAATATGGAAATTAACGTTTATCGAATGTTTAATAAAGAAACTAATTACCAATACAAAGATTTAGTTGAAAAAAGAATTTTAGAAAAAAATTTTAATTATTATAAAAATATAAATGACTTAAAGGAAATAAAAAAAGAAAAATATCGAAGTTTGTATAATAAACTATCATTAAGTGAAAAATTAAAATTAAAAATAAAAAATATTCCTTTTATATATAGAGTCTATACTAGATTAAAATACAGAAAGTAGGTTTTAACATGGAAGAAAAAAAGAATTTACGAAGTACCGTAATATCATCTTTAGTTTGGAAATTTTTAGAAAGAATAGGAACTCAAGGTGTTCAATTTGTCGTATCCATCGTTTTAGCTAGATTATTACTTCCTAGCGATTATGGCGTTGTTACGATGATATTAGTTTTTACTGCTATTGCTAATACTTTCGTTCAATCAGGTTTTAATACTTCGCTTATTCAAAAGAAAAATGCTGACGAATTAGATTTTTCATCAGTTTTTTATGCTAGTATGGTAGTTGCAGTAATTTGCTATTTAATTCTATATATATCTGCACCTTTTATTGCTTCCTTTTATAATATGCCAGATATTAAATCTATTCTTAGAGTTATATCTTTAACATTGTTTTTTGGAGCCATTAATTCCGTTCAAAATGCCAAGATATCGAAAGATATGAAGTTTAAGAAGTTGTTTTTTAGTAGTTTAGGTGCTATAATTATATCAGGAACAACAGGAATCGTTTTAGCTTATTTAGGTTATGGTCCTTGGGCTCTTGTTTGGCAGCAGTTATCCAATTCCATTGCCACTACTATCATATTGTGGTTTACTTCGGGATGGACCCCTAAATTAAAATTTTCTTTTCAAAGAGTAAAAAGACTATTTTCCTATGGTTGGAAAATATTATGCTCATCTTTACTCGATACACTATATCAAAACTTATATAATTTAGTTATCGGAAAGTTTTATACCAGTGAAACACTTGGAAATTATAATAAAGGTGAGCAATTTCCTAAACTAATTGCCGTTAATGTTGATGGAGCAATATCATCCGTAATGCTTCCCGCTTACTCACAGGAACAAGATGATAAAGCCAAAATAAAAAAAATGGTTCGAAGATCGATTGTAACTAGTGCTTTGCTTTTATTTCCTATGATGTTTGGTTTAGCGGCAGTAGCCGAAGTATTAGTAAAAATTCTTCTTACTGACAAATGGTTAGGATGCGTACCATATATGCAGATGCTATGTATTGTTTATGCATTATATCCTATTAATTCTGCCAATTTGCAATCAATCAAAGCTCTTGGTAAAAGTGACTATTATTTAAAGCTAGAAGTTATCAAAAAAGTTCTCGGTGTCATAACGTTAGTAGCTACATTACCTTTTGGAGTATATACTATGGCTTTAGGTCAAGTAGGAGTAGCCCTTATCTCTTCGTTTATTAATGCTTTTCCCAATCGAAAATTATTAAATTATTATTATAAAGAACAATTAAAAGATATATTACCAAATCTAATTATAAGTATTATTATGTTTGTATTGGTATATTTATTAAAATTCATCAATATGAATAAATATTTACTATTAATTACTCAAATTAGTTTTGGTGTAATTATCTATTTAGCTTTAATATATATATTTAAGCTAGAATCATTCAATTATTTAATTGACATTATCAAAAGCAAGTTAAAGGAGAGGAAAAGTGATGTAAAATGAAACTTGGAATAATGCAGCCATATTTTTTTCCTTACATTGGCTATATAAGTTTAATTAAAAATACTGATAAGTTTATATTATTTGATACAGTACAGTTTATTAAACATGGTTGGATTGAAAGAAATAGAATTTTAAAACCTGGAGGTTCATGGCAGTATATTGCCGTACCTCTTGAAAAGCATTCACTTAATACCAAAATTATGGATGTCAAAATACGAAACAATGAAGACTGGAAAAACAAAATATTAAGTCAACTAGTTCATTATAAAAAAAAGGCTCCTTATTATAATGATACTATAGAAGTGGTTAAAGAAGCCCTAAATATCGAAACAGATAGTATTACTGAGTTAAATAAGCATGTTCTCGAAACAGTATGTAATTATTTAGGGTTTACGCCTCAAATAACAATTTTTTCAGAAATGAATCTCTCTATTGAAGAAGCTAAATCTCCTGATGAGTGGGCCCTAAATATATGTAAAGCTTTGGGAAATGTCGAAGAATATTGGAACCCTCCTGGCGGTGTAACCTTTTTTGATAGATCAAAATACGAAAAAGAAAATATTAAACTAAGATTTCAGTCCGTTAATATTGAACCATATGTTCAAAGAATTGGCTACTTTGAACCTGGACTTTCTATAATCGATGTTATGATGTTTAATTCGAAAGAGGAGATAAACAAAATGTTAGATAATTTTGAATTCATTGATGAAAATATCAAAAGGAAAACGCTATGAAAGAAATAGGAGGATATATCGAATTAGGTGGACTAATAAATCATGAGTACCATTCTAAAGCTTTAAAATTCAATAGTTCTCGAAGTGCATTGCGGTATTTTATAAGGAAGAATAACATAAATAAGATATATTTGCCAATATATCTATGTCATGTAGTAGCGGAAGCCATAAAATTAGAAAAATGTGAAACTATTTTTTATCATATTGACAAAAATTTCATTCCAATTATTGATGATTTTGATAAAAAAGCCTACGTTTATATTGTAAATTACTATGGCCTTATTTCTAATCAAAATTTAATACTTTTAAGAAAAAAATATCATAACATCATCGTCGATAATACCCATGATTTTTTTCGAAAACCTCTCAAAAATGTATGTACTATTTATAATTGTCGTAAATATTTTGGTGTCCCAGATGGTGCCTACCTGTATTCAAATATAGAAAGTAATGATGATTTAGAAGAATATAAAGTTATAGATAAAATAGAGCATTTGATAGGAAGATTAGAAAAAGATGCTTCGAGTTATTATCAAGAATTTTCTTCAAACGATAAAAAGTTTGATGATATAAATATTTACAGAATGTCTAAGACTTCCCAAATATTAATGGGAGCAATAGATTATCAAAAAGTTTATAGAATAAGAATTAATAATTTTAATTATTTATATGAAAAATTAAAATGTTATAACAAATTAGAAATACCTAAAAATTTAAATTTCATGTATCCTTTATATGTTAAAAATGCAAAAGAATTAAGAGAGTATTTAATTAGTAAAAAAATATACATACCAAAATTATGGCCTGATATTGTCGATGAAGATAAATTAAATAATATTGAATTAGATTATATAAATAATATTATTCCGCTACCGATAGATCAAAGATATACAAAGGAAGATATGGATATTATTATTAAATATTTGGAGGAAAAAGATGTATAGTTTAAGAGAATTAAGAAGAGAAGATATACCGATAATTAATAAATGGAGAAATGATCCAGAACTAATTAGTCATTTAGGAGCACCGTTTCGATACATAAATGAAGAAGTTGACATGCTATGGTATGACAATTATATGAAAAATAGAAATAGTACAGTAAGATTGGCTATGACTGATGAAAGTAATGTAATATTAGGATTGGCAAGTCTAACAAATATTGATAATATAAACAGAAGCTGTACTGCTCATTTTATGATTGGAGAAGCAGTAAATCGAGGAAAAGGGTTAGGAACATTTGCCATTAAAGAAATTCTTAAACATGCTTTTATGAACTTAAACCTAAATAGAGTTGAATTATCGTTATTATCGACAAATACTGTTATATATTTATATAAGAAGATTGGTTTTACTGTCGAAGGAACCAAGAGAAAAGCTGCCTTTAAAAATGGTAGTTACGTCGATGTTATTGAAATGGCAATGTTAAAGGAAGATTATTATGAAAAATATGAAAAAGATTAATGTGACATCATCTTCAATGCCACCATTTGAAGAATATATTGAAAAAATAAGACCACTATGGGATAGCAAATGGCTTACGAATTGTGGTAGTATGCATAATTTGCTCGAAGAAAAATTGCAAGAATATTTAGGAGTTAAAAATGTATCTTTATTTAGTAATGGACATCTAGCATTATATACAGCTCTTAATAGCTTAAATTTAACAGGAGAAGTTATAACAACTCCCTTTACTTTCATATCGACAACGCACGCTATCGTTCAAAATGGTTTAACTCCCGTTTTTTGTGATATAAACCCAGACGATTATACGATAGATGTAAATAAAATCGAGAAACTTATTACAGATAAGACTAGTGCTATTGTAGCGGTCCATGTTTATGGCAATGCCTGTGATGTCGAAAAAATAGAAGAAATAGCTAAAAAACATAATTTAAAAGTTATATACGATGCAGCACATGCTTTTGGTGTAAAATATAAGGGAAGACCTATTACAAGCTATGGAGACATTTCCATGGTTAGCTTTCATGCTACCAAAGTATTTCATACCATTGAAGGCGGAGCTCTAATCTATAATGATGATTCATTAAAAAGTAAGATCGCATCGCTTAGAAATTTTGGCTTAGCAGGTCAAGATCAGTGTGATTATATCGCTATGAATGCTAAAATGAACGAATTTCAGGCCGCTATGGGGTTATGTAATCTAAAACATATTGATGAAGAAATCGAAAAAAGACGTAGAGTAGTTTTAAGATATCAAGAAAACTTAAAGGGAATAAAAGGAATAAAATATTTTCAAGTACAAGATAATATAACACCTAATTATATCTATTTTCCAATTGTCGTAAATGAAGAAGAATATGGTGAAACTAGAGATAGGTTGATGGAGAGATTAGCTGATGAAAATATTTTTTCTCGAAAGTACTTTTACCCGTTAACTTGCGACTTTAAATGCTATAAAGACAAAGGCTATCGGGGAGACGTCGAAGTAGCTAGAAAAATTGCTGAAAGAGTACTAACATTACCACTTTATGCATCGCTTACTGAAGAAGATGTTGATAGAATATGTAAAATAATAAAGAAAAGTGAGGTGTAAAAATGACTAAAGGAATTATTTTAGCGGGTGGCAAAGGAACGAGACTTTATCCTATGACTAAAACTGTTTCCAAGCAGTTACTACCACTCTACGATAAACCGATGATTTATTATCCATTATCAGTATTATTATTAGCCGATATTAGAGATATTCTAATTATATCGACACCTGAAGATATTATTCACTACGAAGACTTATTAGGTGATGGCAGTAATCTAGGAATAAATATTACTTATAAGGTTCAAGAAAAACCTCGTGGTCTAGCTGAAGCATTTCTTATTGGAGAAGATTTTATCGGTAATGACAATGTTTGCTTAATTTTAGGCGATAATATTTTTCATGGAACCAATCTATCGGATATCTTATCAAAAGCCAAACAAAATAAAGGTGCCACTATTTTTGCCTGTAATGTAAAAAATCCTACTGCTTTTGGGGTCGTTGAAATCGACAGTAATAGAAAAATTATTTCCATTGAAGAAAAACCTTTAAAACCCAAGTCCAATCTGGCCGTTCCTGGATTATACTTTTATGATAATTCCGTGATCGAAAAAGCAAAGCATGTAAAACCATCGGCAAGAGGTGAACTTGAAATTACCTCTGTCAATAAAGAATATTTAGATACTGGTAGTTTAAATGTTGAACTCATGGGTCGTGGAATGGCATGGCTCGATACTGGTACCCCGGAAAATATGCTAAAAGCGGCCGAATTTGTTGAAGCAATACAGTCTAGGCAAGGCTACTATATAGCATGTATTGAAGAAATAGCTTGGCGAAAAGGCATGATTAGTGATCAAGATTTAAGAAAAATTGGTGAAGAATTAAAAATGACAGATTATGGTAAATATATATTATCATTATTGGAGGAGTAAAGATGAAAGTATTAGTAACAGGTGGAGCAGGATTTATCGGAAGTAATTTTCTACATTATATGGTAAATAAATACGATGACTATAATTTCGTATGTTTAGATGCTTTAACATATGCTGGTAATTATGAAAACTTACTTGATATTGCGCGCAAAAAAAATTTTAAATTTATAAAGGGAGACATTACAGATAAAGATTTTATCGATAAATTATTTAGTGAAGAAAAGTTTGATTGGGTAATTAATTTTGCTGCTGAAAGTCATGTTGATAATTCGATTAAAAATCCAAATATTTTCTTGACTACAAATATTATCGGTACAGAAGTTCTTATGGATGCTTCTTTAAAATACAATGTTAAAAGGTATCATCAAATATCAACTGATGAAGTATATGGAGACCTACCTCTCGATCGCAAAGATCTAAAGTTTCGAGAAGATACACCGCTTCATACTTCCAGTCCATATTCAGCTTCTAAAGCATCCGCGGATTTATTAGTTTTAGCATATATTCGAACATATAATTTACCCGCTACAATATCAAGGTGTTCTAATAATTATGGACCATATCAGTTCCCAGAAAAATTAATACCCGTTGTTATAAGCAAAGCTTTAAAAAATGAAAAAATACCAGTATATGGTAATGGACTAAATGTCAGAGATTGGATTCACGTTCACGACCACAATACTGCTGTCGACCTAATTATGCATAAAGGAAAAATTGGGGAAATATACAATATCGGTGGTAACAGCGAGAAAACCAATATTGAACTAGTTAAGTTAATATTAAAAGAATTAAATAAAGAAGAAGAATTAATAACGTTTGTCGAAGACCGTAAAGGTCATGATTTAAGATATGCTATTGATTCCAGTAAAATTGAAAAAGAATTAGGATGGAAAAGGGAGTATAATTTCGATACAGGAATAAAAGATACAATAACTTGGTATTTACAAAATCAAGATTGGATAGATAATATTTTAAATGGTACATATAAAACTAAGTACCTAGAAAAGGAGTAAAAAAATGAAAATAACAGTTGCCGGAACAGGATATGTTGGACTTGTAACAGGAGTAGCCCTAGCCCATATAGGACATAATGTTACTTGTGTCGATATTGACGAAGAAAAAATAAAAAAGATGCGAAAAGGAATTAGTCCCATTTACGAGCAGGATTTAGAAAGATTAATGAAGGAGGATAAAGATAGATTAAACTATACTACTGATTATAAAGAAGCATATAAAAATGCTGAAGTGATAATTATTGGAGTAGGTACACCTGAAAGAGCAGACGGATCCGCTAATTTAGATTATGTTTTTGGTGTATGCAATCAAATAGCGGATTCCTTAGAAAAAGATTGCATTGTAGTAGTAAAATCGACCGTCCCAATTGGTACTAATGATGAAGTTGAAAAGTATCTAAGAGAAAATGTCAAAAAAGGTATAACTGTCGATGTAGCTAGTAATCCCGAATTTTTAGCTCAAGGAACTGCTGTAAGAGATACTCTTCATGCTTCTCGTATTGTGGTTGGAGTAGAGTCCGAAAGAGCAAAAGAAGTTATGTCAGAAATGTATAAACCATTGACTAAAGAACCATATAATGTTCCCTTCTTAATTACTAATCGAAGAAGTGCTGAAATGATTAAATATGCTTCTAATGATTTCCTAGCCTTAAAAATATCTTATATCAATGAAATAGCAAATTTATGTGAACGATTAGGTGCTAACATTGAAGATGTTACCAAAGGAATGGGCTATGATTCCCGAATTGGAAATAAATTTTTAAATGCTGGTATTGGCTATGGAGGAAGTTGCTTCCCTAAAGATACTAAAGCATTGCATTGGTTAAGTGTAAGTGAAGGTGTCGAGTTAAAAACAGTTAAAGCATGTATTGAAGTTAATAAATCTCAAAAAATAAGATTATATGAAAAACTTCGCGATGATTTAAAAACATTAAAAAATAAAAATATTGCCGTTTTAGGATTAACATTTAAACCTGGAACTGATGATTTAAGAGAAGCACCATCGATTGATAATGTTGAGTTATTATTAGATGCTGGAGCTCATATTAGAGCCTATGACCCTATCAGTATCGAAAGTTTCAAGAAAAAGATTTCCTATAAATTAGAAAATGATGGTACTGAAGGAAGCATTACTTATTTTGACAATATTGATGATGCCATTACTGCGGCAGATGCAGCATTGATAATGACTGAATGGCCCGAAATAAAAAATTATAATATTAGTAAATATAAAAAATTAATGAAAGTCCCTCGAGTATACGATGGAAGAAATTGCTATAAATTAGAAGACACCAAAGATATAATATATAAATCAATTGGTAGATAATCTTAGGTGATAAAAGTGAAGAAAAAGAAAAGAAAGATAAATAAGAAGGGTAAAATATTTTTAATTAGTATTTTCATAATAATTATTTTGCTTATTTTAGGAGCATATTTCCTAATTGCCGAAAAAGAAGAACTACCATTAATTAGTAAAAACTATAGTTCATATTATAATAAATATGTCGAAGCAAATAAAGATGCCAAACTATATGTCAAAAGCAATGAAGAATTTACTGAAAGTGGAGTAGTGTATAAAGGAACTAAAATGCAATTAGCAAATAATTATGATAAGAAATCTCAATATTTTAAAATTGAAGATCTTGGTGGTAAATATTATATAAGCTATAATGATATTGATAAAGTAGATTCTTATTATAATATTAGTACCCGCTATAAAAATTATATTGTTTTTAATAAGAATATTATAACCGATAAAGAAACAACCTTTTATAGTGATGACGGAAAAATGTATACCATAAAAGAACAGTTAAGTTTACCAATAATTATTCAAAAGCAAGATCGTTATTACGTTGAATATAATAATATGCTCCTCTATGTTTTAAAAGATGACATTAGCGAAGTAATAGATAGTAATAATACCGATAAAACTAATACTTTAGGTGTTCCTGTATTAAACTATCATTTTGTTTATAATCCAGATCAAGAAGAATGTGATCAGGAAATATGTCATACTGAAGAGCAATTTAAAACTCATTTATCATATATTAAAGATAATAACTATTTTACTCCGACAATGGCCGAGCTAGAAATGTATATGGATGGAGAACTTAGACTTCCAAGTAGTGTTGTAATAACTTTAGATGATGGAAGAAATATTAATATAGCAACAAAAATATTAGAAGAATATCAATTGAATGCTACAGCCTTTATTGTTACATCTAGATATGATATGAGTAAAGATTTCATCAAGTCTGATTATGTTGAATGGCAATCACATTCTCACGCTCTTCATGATGCTGGAACATGTCCATCTGGATATGGCCAAGGCGGAGGACTGACTTGTTTATCTGATGATAAAATTCTCGAAGATCTTCGCCTGACGAGAGAAGCTTTAAATGGAGCCACAGCTTTTTGTTATCCATTCTATGAATATAATAGTCATTCCATAGAATTATTAAAACAAGCTGGATTTACAATGGCCTTTGCAGGAGAATATGCTGGTGGCAAAACTAAGGCAACTGTTGGCGGTGACAAATATCGTATTCCAAGATGGGTAATTGTAAATTGGACTACTATGGATGATTTTATAAGCTATGTAAGTGGAGCAGCATAACTATTAAGGAGGTATTTATGAAAATATTAGTAACCGGCGGAACAGGATACATTGGAAGCCATACTGTTGTCGAACTATTAAATAATAATTATGAAGTAATAGTTATCGATAATTTATCTAATTTTAAAATTGATGTAATTGATAAAATAAAGAAAATTACTGGAAAAGATTTTCTATTTTATCGAGGAGATGTCCGTGACGAATCGCTATTAGAAAAAATTTTTTCATCTAATAATATCGATGCCGTTATTCATTTCGCTGGATACAAAGCTGTTGGAGAATCAGTGAAAAAACCAATTATGTATTATCAAAATAATCTTATAAGTACTCTTAATTTATGTAAAGTAATGAGTAAACATGCTGTTAAGAATATTGTTTTTTCTTCAAGTGCCACCGTATATGGAAATCCTCAAAAATTACCAATTAGTGAAAAGGATAAAGTTATTTCTGCAACAAATCCATATGGAGAAACAAAAGTCATGATTGAAAGAATTTTAAAAGATATCTATAATTCTGATAATACTTGGAACATTGCTATTCTTAGATATTTTAATCCGATTGGCGCCCATAAAAGTGGCTTACTCGGTGAAAATCCTAATGACATTCCAAATAATTTAATGCCATACATTGTCAAAGTGGCAACACAAGAACTAAAAAAATTATCTGTTTTTGGAAATGATTATAATACTAAAGATGGAACCGGAGTAAGAGACTATATTCATGTTGTTGATTTAGCTAAAGGCCATATAAAAGCAATTGAATGGGTCCTTAAAAATAACGGTATCGATACATTCAATTTAGGAACCGGAAGAGGATACAGTGTTTTAGATATTATTAATAATTTTGAAAAATATAACAATATTAAAATACCATATCAAATTGTCGATAGAAGACCAGGAGATATAGCAGAATGTTATGCCGATGTTTCCTATGCTAAAGAGAAACTTAATTGGTCTAGTGAATATGACCTTGAAGATATGGTAAAAGACTCTTTCAATTTTGCTATTAAGAATAAGCAGTTGAATTTATTAAAAAATATCTTTTAGTCTATAGCTATAAGATATTTTTTTAATCGCTATCAATTATTTTAAATAAAAGTAATCGAGATTGTTAAAAATAATAAAGTATGATATAACCCGAGTTTGACAGTTAATAAAGCAAAAAATCACCGTTTAGCCTAGTGTTTATATGGCTTTATGATGATTTT
>CANQPC010000015.1 GCA_947625625.1 uncultured Bacilli bacterium | reverse complement strand
AATAAAAATCATCATAAAGCCATATAAACACTAGGCTAAACGGTGATTTTTTGCTTTATTAACTGTCAAACTCGGGTGACAAAGAGAGTTAACAAAATAATTTTGCTAACCCTCTTTTTATTTAAAAATAATAATCAAAGAAAAGATAAAAATTATCAGCATTGTTTTGAAAATAAAAAATTAAATGATAAAAGAGAAGTAATAATCTTTTTTTGTTTAAAAAACAATAGTATTTGAAAAACAGAAAATTAATGTTATAATATTAATATAATAGTTGGAAGTGAAGATATGAGTAGTATTATTAGTGATAAAAGAGTTAATATAAGCCCCGATAATCCTTCAATTGTCTTCGATAAAAGTAAATGTGATGAATGTGGAATATGCAAAAACATTTGTAAATTTAATGTCGGAGTATATAGTTATTCAAATGAAGATTATCCTTGTATTAATTGCGGTAGTTGTACGATAGCTTGTCCTCAAAAATGTTTATCTGAAAGAGACGAGACTGATAAGCTAAGAAAAATTTTGCATAGTGATAAAATAGTTGTTTTTCAAACAGCTCCTGCCGTTAGAGTTTCTTTAGGAGAAGAATTCGGACTAAAACCAGGTACTAATGTCGAAGAAAAAATGGTAAGTGCTCTTCGAATGATTGGTGGAGACTATGTATTTGATACAACTTTTGGAGCGGATCTTACAGTAATGGAAGAATCTTTAGAATTGGTTAATAGAATTAAGCATAACGGTGTCTTTCCAATGTTTACAAGTTGCTGTCCTTCATGGGTTAAGTTCTTAGAAATGTTTTATCCAGAATTTATCCCCAATTTATCTTCATGTAAAAGTCCAATTTCGATGGAAGGAGCAATTATTAAGAATTATTTTTGCAAAATTAACAACTATAATAAAGAAGACATTATTAGTATAGCAGTTGTTCCTTGCACTTCAAAAAAAATGGAAATTCTTAAATTTAAAGATATTGACCTTGCTATTACCACTAGAGAATTAGCCAAATATTTAAAAGAAGAAAAAATCGATATAAAAAATATTAAAAATGGTTCTTTTGATAATCTTATGAGTAAAGGTAGTGGCGGAGGAGTTATCTTTGGAACATCAGGTGGAGTTATGGAATCGACAATAAGAGAAGTTTATCATATTTTAAGAAAAAGACGCCCATCAGAAAGATTGCTTAATTTTAAAGAAGTAAGAGGCCTTGCAAATGTTAAAGAGACAAATATTACTATTGATGGCGTAAATTTAAAGTTAGCTATCATAAATGGAACTGGTGATGCAAGAAAGATAATTGAAAAAATAAAAACAGGAGAAGTACATTATGATTTTATTGAAGTTATGGCCTGCGAAGGAGGATGTATTGCTGGTGGAGGACAACCTAGAGTATATAGTACCACTAATGAAATTAAAATAAAAAGAATGAAGGGACTATATAAAAGCGACAAAAAAATGAAAGTTAGATGTGCTTCTGACAATCCTGATATTAAAATGGTATATGATGATTTTTTAGGAGAAGCAGGAGGAAAAATAGCAGAAAAATATTTACATACAACTTATACTAATAAAAAAGTAAAATAATTATAAATAAACAAAAAGATACATTAAGGAGGACACATGGAAAAAGTTTATATTTTTGGACATCGCAATCCTGATACTGACAGTGTAACAGCGGCAATTACTCTATCTTATTTAAAGAATAAACTCGGAATGAATACTGTACCTGCAGTGCTTAGTTCAATTAATTTAGAATCTAAGTACGCCCTTCAATATTTCAAAGTACCTGAGCCAATATTTTTAAATGATGTTAATATTAAAATCAAAGATCTTCAATATACAAAAAACTATATTGTAAATTATAACGATTCTATTTATGAAGCATATTTCCGCATGAATAAAGTTGGGATAAGTAAAATTCCTGTCGTTGATAAAGATAAAAATTTACTTGGTATCTTAAGTATGAAAGATATTGCTAAAGATCAGTTCTCTTTTAATTATAGCTACGTTGATGCTAGTTATAATAATATTTGTGACGTTATAAAAGGCAAAAGTCTTCTTAAATTTGATGACAAAATTGAAGGAGAACTATTGGTGGCGGCTTACAAAAGCACTACTTTTATCGAAGAAGTTTCATTAGATGATAAAAGTATCTTAATTGTTGGAGACAGACATAGTATTATTGAATATGCAGTTAAATCTGGAGTTAAGCTAATTGTTATTACTGGAAATGGAATAATGAAAGAAGAACATTTAGAAATAGCAAGAAGAAATAATGTAAACATTATTGTTACACCTTATACAACACTCGAAACAACGAAAGTATTTAATTTATGTAATAGTGTTACCACCATTTTAAATACCGAAAAAGTTTTATGTGTCAAAGAAAATGATGATGTCATTGACTTCATTAAATTAGTAAATAAAACTAGATATAGTTACTATCCAGTTCTTTCGAGAAAGAATAAATGTTTAGGTATTATCAGATTATCTGATGCTGGCTTTGAATATAAGAAAAATGTTATTTTAGTAGATCACAATTCATTCGAACAAAGTGCAATTGGTATTGAAAATGCTAATATTTTAGAAATCGTAGATCATCATAATATAGGTATGGCTGGAACTAATATGCCAATTAATTTTCGAAATATGACCGTTGGAAGTACCAATACTATTATATATCTTTTATATAAAGAAAATAGAGTGTCTATTCCCAAATCAGTAGCGGGTCTAATGCTTTCGGGAATATTATCAGATACACTTATTTTAAGTTCTCCTACGACAACAGATTATGATCGAGAAGCTGTAATTAATTTAAGTAAAATTGCTAAAGTTAATTATAAAAAATATGGTTATAATATGATTAAAGAAGGATCATCTCTTAAAGGAATGACTAAAGAGCAAGTTTTATATAAAGATTATAAAAATTATACAATTGGTGGTAATAGAGTTGGATTAGGCCAAGTTATTACTGTCGATATTAATGAAGTAATGAACGAGAAGGAAGAATATATAAAACTTTTAAACTCTGTCAGTGAAAATAACAATTATTTATTTGTATGTTTGTTTGTAACCAATATTTTAGAAAATGGTACTTATGTATTGTATAGCGATCGTGCCAAAGAAGTATTAGAATCCGCTTTTGACTTAGAAAATATTAACCAAGGTTTCTTCTTAGAAGGAGTAGTATCTAGAAAACTTCAAATCCTTCCCGTACTCATAAATGATGTAAAATAAAAGAAATATTAATAATTATTATCATATCGATAATAATAGTATTTCTTTTTATTTTTAACTACTGAAAAACTAATTTTCGTAAAGTACTATGAAATAAATTGACGATGCTTTTTTTTAATGTTATAATGTACTATATAATTATGATAGAAAGTATTGTAATTAGAAATTGAAAAAGAAAGGAAGGAAGTAGTGAAGTGAATTGTAAAAAGTGCGGAAATGTTTTAGCTCCTACTGATGTAGTATGTAGCAATTGTGGAGAGCCTGTCAATAATCCTCAACTTAATCAGAATGTTAATGGAATTAATCCTCAAGGAGGAAATGTAAATCCTCAAAATAATGTCGCACAAGAAAATCAAAATCAAAATTTGCAATCAACAACGGTACAGCAAAATGTGAGTAATGGAAGTGAAAATTCTATCCCTAATCAGCAACCATTTAATCCACAGAGTTTAAATATGCAAAATAGTAATGATAACTATGGAGCAAATATGAATATGGGGCAAATTCCTAATCAAAATTATAATATGGATCAACCTCAAAAAAAGAAAGGTAACAAAGTTTTATTTATAATAATTGCTGTCGTTTTAGTTTTAGTGATTGGGGTGCTTGGATATTTTGTAGTATCTAAGAAACTTTTAAATAATGATGATAATAATAGTAATACCGATAATAATATTAATACACCAAATCAGTCAAATAATGATTCTTCAGAAATAGCAAATTCTAATACTTATAATTTTAATAATTTTGAATTACCAATTCCAAATTCATACGTTGCTGAAGAAATTGATAATTTGTTACAACTAGTAGATAAAAATGATAAAGTGGAGGCATATTTATATATTCATCAATACTTTACAATAGATGATTGTAAAGACCAGTTGGACGAATTAAAAAAGCAAATGACAGAAATTGGAGCAACTATAAACTCTGATACTAGCAAAACGATCGATGGAGTAGAATGGATAATTATGGATTGTTCTTTTACTAGTGGTGATAAAACTGTCAATGCATTGGAAGCCTTTGCTAGTTTAGGTGAATATCATGTAATGGAAATAACAATATATAACTTTGGAAATAAAAGTCAAGATGAAATACTTAAAGAATTTTCAGACATGATTAATAATACTACATATAATGGAACTACAAATTTTTCACCTGATGACAATAATGAGAAAACGATAGAATTTAATAATAAATTTGATTTTGATGAATCTATATTCGAATAAGTGATTTTTTAATCACTTTTTTTGTTGCTCTATATTTTTGATTATGTTATAATTTTTATAGAATGGTAGTGTGATATAATGATTTGTAATCGATGTGGTAGAGAAATTAGTAATGTTTCTACATTTTGTCCTTTTTGTGGTAATCAGATAAACATAGTTAATAGTCAAAATAATCAAAATAGTTTTAAAGAAAAAAAGAAAAAAAATATTTTGTTGTCAAAGAAACAACAGATAATAATTTTTTCTTTGCTTGGAGTAATTACTTTACTGCTTGGAGCTCTTTTAATTTTACCAAATAATGATACTAGAACAGTAATGCTCTACATTGTTGGTAGTGATTTGGAAACTGATAATGGGATTGTAACTGCAGATCTAGATGCTATTGATCCTAGCAAAATTGATTTAGACAAAACAAATATTTTGTTATATACAGGTGGAACAAAGGAATGGCATAACTTTATTAGTAATAAGGAGAATGCAATATATATATTAAAAGATAATGGATTTGAAAAACTAGAAGCACAAAAGCAGCTTAATTTGGGGGATCCTGGTACATTATCTAGCTTTTTGAAATATGGTTATGAAAATTATAAAGCTGACAAATACGATCTAATTCTTTACGATCATGGGGGAGCTTTAGATGGAGCTATTTATGATGATTTTTCAAATGATAATTTATCTTTAGAAGATATGAGTAAAGCGTTAAATGATAGTCCATTTAATAAAAAAAATAAATTAGATGCGGTGCTTTTTAGAACTTGTCTAAATGGTACTTGGGAAATTGCTAATACATTCAAAGATTTTTCTGATTATTTAATTGCATCAGAGGAAATATCTTACGGAAGCGGCATAACTAATGTTTTAGGTTTTTTAAATAATGTTTATCCAAAAGATAATGGATTAGTATTTGGTAAAAAATATATAGATTCTTATGAAGTGCAAATGGAAACTATCGATAAATTAGAAATGTTGCTTAGGACTTATTCTGTGATTGATTTGTCTAAATTAGATAATTTAAATAAAGAATTAGATAAATATATTCAAGGAATTGATATAACTAAAAATTATAAAAATATTAGTTTAGCGAGAAGTAACTTATACCAATATGGAAGTACAGAATCAAGTTTTTATGATACAGTAGACTTATATGAACTTGTAAATTCTTTATCAAAATATGCTACTAGTGATGTAAATAGTCTACTTATGGCAATTAATAATGCTATTAAATATAATATGTCAAATAGTGAAAATTCACATGGTTTATCAATATATTTTCCATATAATGCTAATAAGGGAGCAAAAAAGATGTTTTTAAAAGTATATGAGAATTTAAACTATTCACAAGAATATAAAAAATTTATTAATACTTTTAATAATATGCAACAATCTCCTTCAGGATATAGTTTTAGTTTTGATGGAAATAAAATTACTTCAAATGAAGATAGAACGGGATTTTCGATGGAACTTTCCGATGAACAATTAGAGACATTTTCAATTGGATTATTTGCAATATTCGAAAGAGATCCAGAACATCCAGATTATTACAAGTTATTATTTAGTTCTGATGATACTACTCTCGATAATAAAATTTTAACGGCCAATATAAATAATATGATGTTAAAAATAAATAATGGTGATGATAATTTTGAATATATAAAAACTTTTTATCGAAAAAAAAATAATAATATTAGAACTGTAGATGCTACTTTATATAGAAAAGATGCTGATTTTTCAGATGATAACTATATGAATAGTGTGACATTAATGATATCAAATGATAGTAATAATCCTTCGGTTTTTGCTGCTAAACTAAAAAGTAAAAATGAAAGAATAGATGGTACTCTTTTGGATTTGAATGACTTTGATAAAGTGGAAATGTGGAATGGAACCTATAAAATTTTAGATGATAATGGTAATTATACTGACGAATGGGAATCGGCTCCTTCGGTAAGTGGTTATAGTGATAATTTATCAGAATTAGAACTTAAAAATTCGGGATTAGATAAAGGTGATAATTACTATGGATTATTTATACTTAATGACATTTATGGAAATACTAGTTATTCTAAATTAATAAAAGTGGGTGAATAAAATGAAATGTGGTAACTGTGGTGCTACTTTAGCTAGTAATGCTAATATTTGTAATAATTGTGGAATGGCAATTAATAATAAAATAAACAATGTCACAAATAATAATAAAGACGATAAAGAGAAGAAAAAGAAGCTAATAATTATTATTAGTTTAGGATTAGTATTTTTACTATTAATGGTAGGTAGTTTCTTTGTCGGAAGAAAAGTGGGAAAAAGTGACTGTGAAAAGATAAATTGTGATTATGATAATGATGAAAACATACTATTAGATGAAGAAATTGGTAGTACGGGAGAATATACTTTCGATTTATTTGATCCAAATATGCCAAAAGAATTAGAAAATGATAAAGATTTAAGTAAAAATATTGAAATATATGATATTTTCTTTAATTCGAAAAATACAACTGGCAAATCTGGAAATGCTTATATTTATGGAAAAAATAATAATGATACATGGGTAAAAGTTTCGGTTGACATTGAGTACTATGATTCAGAAGGATATAGAATTGATAGTAGAGGCAATATTTCAACTATTGTAAAAGCTAATTCGGAATTTGTATTAGATACATATGTTAACAATGATTCTACTGGTTATGTAAAAACAAAATTATTATATTCCGCTAGTAAGGTCGAATCATATAATACGGAAGTAAATTCAAATGATTTAGAAGTAAGTGATGCATTACTAAATGATAGAAATATCGAGGTACTAATTAAAAATAATTCGAAAGATGTATTAAAATCTGCAAATCTAGGTTGCATTTATTATAATGATGGTAAAGTGGTCTTTGCTACTTCAGTAGCAGCAAGTGATATCAATCCTGGAGATACTACTAAATCGACATTTTATAATAGTTATTTAAGACTTGGAAAGGAATATAATAGTCCAATAATGGATTTTGATGACTATAAAATATTTATATATTCAGCATATAATTATGATGACGAAAATTACTAAAGTTAGGATGAAAAATGGAAAGAGATAATGATTATTTCTTTCTTTTTTTCTTATTTTGGAAGAAAATTTAGAAAAATGATAATTTTTGTTTTCTAATTAGCTGGAAATCTGCTATAATATAGGTTAGAGAAAGAGGTGTTTAAATGATTATATTAGCTGTTAATGCTGGTAGTTCATCACTTAAGTTTACTGGATTTGAAATGCCTAGTGAAGATGTTTTGATAAGTGGTGTATTCGAAAGAATAGGAATTGGAAATAGCTTTTACACTATTAAACTAAACGGAGAAAAGAAAAAAAAGGAAGTTGATCTTCCTAATCATAAAGTAGCTTTTGAAATTTTAATTAAAGAACTTATAGATAATAAAATAGTAGAATCGTTAGATGAAATTAAGGGTGTAGGACATAGAATAGTTCAAGGCGGTGCATACTTCGACAAGACAGAGATTGCTACAGCAGAAGTTATCGAAAAAATAGATGAATTATCTAGTTTAGCTCCTTTACATAATCCAGCCGCTATTGTGGGAATAAAGGCTGCTAAAGAGGTTATGCCAAAGGCTCTTCAGACAGTAGTATTTGATACAGCATTTCATCAAACAATGAAAGAAACGGAATATATGTATGCTGTTCCTTATTCTTGGTATAAAGATTATCAAGTAAGAAAATATGGAGCTCATGGTACTAGTCATAAATATGTATCACAAAGAATGAACGAAATACTTGGAAGATACGATACTAAACTTATTACTTGTCATATTGGTAATGGTGCTAGTATTTCCGCAGTTAAAAATGGTAAGTGTGTCGATACATCAATGGGACTTACTCCTAATGCCGGTTTAATTATGGGATCGAGATGTGGAGATATGGATGCAACTGTTGTTACTTACGTGATGGAAAAAACTGGTATGTCTCCTAAAGAAATGGATACTATCTTAAATAAACAAAGTGGTCTACTTGGTATTAGTGGAGTAAGTAGTGATTCAAGAGACATTGAAGAAGGTATTAATAGCGGTAATGAAAGATGTAAGCTCGCTCAAGATATGTATGTAAAAAGAATTGTCGAATATATTTCTAAATACTATGTTCTTCTCGAAGGATGTGATGCTATCGTCTTTACAGCAGGTGTAGGAGAAAATTCTATCATGACAAGAAAACAAATTCTCGATAAACTTGGTGTTTTGGGTATAAAAGTAGATGAAGAAGCTAATAATGTAAGAGGAATTGAAAGAAAAATTACAACTGATGATTCAAAAATTCCAGCATATATTATTCCTACAAACGAAGAACTTATGATTGCAAAAGATACTTACTCATTAGTTTTACAGGATTAATATGAATAATTATAAACAAGTATATAAAATTATTAAGAAATTTGAAATAATAGTAATTGCAAGACATATTGGAGCTGATCCTGATGCTCTTGGAGCACAATTTGCTCTTAAAAATATTATATCAAGATTATTTCCTAATAAAAAAGTTTTGGCAGTAGGAAATCCTGCTAGTAGATTTAAGTTCTTTGGTAATAGTGATAAAATAGAAGAGCATGATGTTTCAAAAGCACTATGTATTGTTTTAGATACTCCAGATATTAAAAGAATTGATGGAGTAAATATCAATAATTTTAAATATGTTATTAAAATAGATCATCATCCTTTTATTGAAAAGTTTGGTGATATTGAAATTATTGATGATGAAGCTTGTAGTACTAGTCAGCTTATTTTAGAATTTGCTTTTACTAATAAAATTATTTTAGCGAAAGAAGAAGGAGAACGTTTATATCTCGGTATTGTCGGTGATACTGATAGATTTTTACACGATTATACTACTCCTAAAACTTTTGAATTGGTTAGTAAATTACTTGATATGACAAAAATAAATTTTACTTCTCTATATAAAATTTTGTATCAAAGACCCATGGCGGAAATTAGATTTCAAGGCTATATATATCAAAATCTTACGCTTACAGATAATGGTGTCGCCTATATTAAATTAACTGATAAGGTAATGAAGGAATATGGAGTAGATAGTGCTGCAGCAGGTAATATGATTAATGATTTAAAGTTTGTCAATGAAATAATAGTGTGGGTATTTTTATCAGAAGATATTAAAAGTAATTTAATTAGAGTAAATATTAGATCGGTTGGTCCTTATATTAATGATATTGCTACTAAATATGGTGGCGGAGGACATAAATATGCTTCGGGAGTAAAGCTTAGTTCTTTTGAAGATGCCGATAAGCTAATAGAAGAACTAGATGAATTAGTAAAGAAATTCAAGCTAAATGAAAATATTTAGTTTGATTTCTTTTGATTTTGAAATATTGAATTTTTAATGGGGGAAAAGGAAATGGAAACGGAACAAGAAATATTGAGATATCTTAGTGAGATAGATTCTTTTGACTTATATGATTATATAGATCTGATAGATAAATATGGAAAAAAGGAAGTTAATGAAGCTTTTATAGCTTTAATTAAAATGGCCGAGAATAAAAAGTTATTGAGAAAAAAATTTTATGTAGCTTTTTTGTCGATGGACTTGGAAAAAAATAAATTTAATGATATAGATTATTACATGTTAATTAAAAAATACTCATTAGATATGCTATTTAATTACTTTTATAATCTTCTTATTATTACTGATAATAGGGATGATATTATGCAAAAATATGCACAAATATTAGATAGATTATTTGTTAATAATAAAGATTTAAATTTAAAATCAAGAACTTTCTTTAATTCAAAAATAGGTGATAATTCACTTACAGAAGAGGAAGAAAAACAATTATTTACAAGGCTTAAAAATATAAAATTGGAACTCGAGATTGCCTCTATTAAAGATGATACTTCAGAAATTGTATTTAATGATATAAATTCTGTTCTTAGATCGATAAATAGCACTAAACAAATTAAGATGCTATTGAAAATAAAAGATAAAGTATGTAGTGATGATAAATATTTGATAGATAAATTTATTTCGTTATGGCAAAAAGAAGAAAATAGTAGGGAAGAGAAGGGAAAAATTAATATTAATGGCCTTCTAGACTCTTTGGGTATTTCTTTTGATAACAGAGATAATATTGATTCTAAAACTATCGAGAGAGATTTATCAAATATAAATGAATTGTTTGAAATAAGGAAAAAGTTATTTGAAGCAAATATAGATATTGTTTTTTCGATAGTTAACTCTTTATATAAAAAAGGAAGAAAAGAATCTTTTTTGAAGTATGATGATTTTATAGAAGAAGGAAATATTGCCCTTCTTAAAGCAATAAATACTTTTGATAATAATAAGAATTGCAAATTTTTCTTCTATGCTAGTTCTGTTATTAAGAATATTCTAAATAATTTTGAAAATAGGGAAGAAAGTTTGATTAGAATTCCTGATTATAGGCACCGAGAGGCTTTATATTTAAAGAAAGCATTTTATAATTTATGGTTTACTTTAAATAGGCAACCTACTTTAGAAGAAATGGAAGAATATACTAATTTTAGCTCAAAAAAGATTGAAGTTTTAAGTAAAGACTTAAATATGATGAACGTGGTATCTTTAGATAATCCTCTAGAAGAACTTTCTTTAAATGAAATTGGTACTTTTGACACTGATGAAATAGATGAAAGGGAATGGACTTCCAATGTATTAGAAGCAATATTCGATACGATAGAGGAAAAACTTACAGATAGAGAAAAGCTAATTTTATTGGCATCTTTTGGTTTTTTTAGTGATAATTCAATTAGTAATAGTTCTATAGCAAGTGATTTGGGAATGACGAGAGAAGGAGTAAGATTTAATAAAAATTCATCTATTAAAAAAATTAAAAAAGAAAATTATAAATTAGCAAAAGCCTATTATAGTGATAAATAATAATTTCATATATAATGGCTTTTTTTGATGTGTTTTCAAAAGGAGATAAAAGTGTTATAATTATAAAGAAAAGAGGGATAATATGTTAAAAATAAGTAACCTATATGTAGCTACAGATGATAAAGAAATATTAAAAGGATTAGATTTAATAATAAATGATGGAGAGATACATGCAATAATGGGACCAAATGGGGTAGGAAAATCGACATTGTCGAGAGTTATCATGGGTGATTCGAACTATAAGGTAGAAAGTGGCGATATTATTTTTGATAATGATAATCTTATTCCTCTTTCGACTGATGAAAGGGCTAAAAAGGGAATATTTTTAGCTATGCAATATCCAATGGAAATAGATGGTGTTTCTAATCAAGATTTCTTAAGGACAGCAATGGCATCAATAAATAATAAAAAAATTGGTTTATATGATTTTATTTTACAATGTGAAAAGGGAGCAGATGAACTTGATATGAGTAAAGAGCTTATTCATCGTAGTTTAAATGTTGGCTTTTCGGGTGGAGAAAAGAAAAAAAATGAAGTTTTGCAGATTAAACTCTTAAAACCTAAATTTATTATTTTAGATGAATTGGATTCGGGATTAGATGTCGATAGTCTAAAGATTACTAGTGAAAATATAAAGAAATATAAAGAAGATAATCCAATGACTTCAATTATGATTATTACTCATCATCCGAAAATTTTGGAATACCTTCATCCAGAGTTTGTTCATATTATCGAAGATGGTAAAATTATTAAAACAGGGGATTATCGTTTGGCTTCTAATATTGAAAAGCATGGATATAATTATTATAAAGATGAGAAAAATACTATAGCAAAAGAGGAAGATTATGAATAAAATAAAAGTGGTTAATAATAAAATTATTCCTTTTGATGATAGTAGTATCTTAATAAATGATGAGGAGATAACTTTTAATAGTAATGGTAATTATTATATAGAGTATATTGACTGCACGGAATTGAATATTTCTTATAATGTCAGTGATGATGTAACTGTAATGTTATTTGAATTATCTGATAATAATAATTTGATTTCTAATATTAAGTATAATATTGGTGAGAATGCTTCTTTAATAATAAGTAAATTTTATAATAATAGTAATACTGAAGAAAATGTTAATATTTACTTATGTAAGCAAAATGGTGATATTAAATATAGTTTTTCTAGTATTAGTAATAGTGATGATAAGTATTTGTTTAATATTTACCATTTAGATAGACATACTAGCTCTAATATTTTTAACCGGACTGTTGCAAGAAATGATAGTTCTAATATTTTTGATATTAATAGCTTTGTAGATAATGGTATTAAAGAATGTTATTTGAATCAACAGACTAAAATAATTGCATTAGGAGCCTCTAATAATAAGATTAATCCTAATATGTTTATTGGGGAAGAGAGTACTACCGCAAGTCACTCTTCTGTTATTGGGAATGTTAATAGTGATGATTTGTTTTATTTAATGTCGAGAGGAATTGACTATAAAACTTCAATTAATCTTATTATCAAAGGAATGATTTTGGGGAATATCAATCCAGATATGGAGTTTAAGGAGAGAATACTTGGTATTTTAGAAAAAGTGGGAGGTGAATAGATGAATAGAGATGATTTTGAAATTTTAAAAAATAATCTTATTTACTTTGACAATGGGGCTACGACTTTAAAACCTAAACAAGTTAGAGATGCTATTATTGAATATTATAATAAATATTCGGCTAATGCGCACAGAGGGGATTATAAAATTAGTGCGAAGGTCGATGAAATATATGAAGCTACGAGAAGAGATGTATGTGAGTTTATTAATGCTAAAGAACCTTCAGAAATTGTCTTTACTAGTGGTACTACGAATTCTATGAATATGATCGTCTTTGGCTTTTTTAGGGACTATTTAAAAAAAGATGATGAGGTATTAATTACTTTAAGTGAGCACGCCTCTAATATAGTACCTTGGTTTATTTTACAAAAGGAGATAGGTATTAAAGTAAAATATATTGAATTAAATGATAAACATGAGGTTTCACTAGATAATGTTAAAAAAGCAATAACTGACAAAACAAAAGTTATTTCACTTGCTCTTATTACTAATGTTATAGGAGATGAAAGGCCAATAAAAGATATTGCAAAATTAGCTCACGAAAAGAATATTTTAATGGTGGTGGATGCTGCGCAAGGTGCTCCCCATGTTAAAATTGACGTCCAAGATATGGATATTGATTTTATGGCTTTTTCAGGTCACAAAATGTATGGTCCTACTGGTATTGGCGTTTTGTATGGAAAGTTTGACTTACTTGATAAAATGAAACCTCAAAACTACGGTGGCGGTATGAATGCTATGTTTCTTAAAGATGGATATGTCGAACTTAGAGAAATTCCAACTAGATTAGAGGGAGGAACTCCAAATATCGAGGGAGTAATTGGTCTTAAAGCCGCTATTAAATATATTGAGAATATTGGTATTGAAAGAATTAATAAGTATGAAAAAAATCTTCGCAAGTATTTGATTTCAGAATTGGAAAAACTTGACTTTATTGAATTATATAATAAAGATAATGATTCTAATATTGTAGCTTTTAATATAAAAGGTGTATTTGCTCAAGATACTGCTATATACTTAGATAAATATAATATTTGTGTACGAGCAGGAAATCATTGTGCTAAGATACTCGATAATGTTTTTAATATAAGTAATACTGTTAGAATTAGTTTGAGTTTTTATAATACGAAAGAGGAAATTGACTTACTTATAAACGTTCTTAAAAATAGTGAAAATATATGGAAGGAAATATTGTAATGGATAGAGAACTTAAGAGAAGTATTATACTCGATAATTATCAGAATCCTGATAGAAAAAAAGTTAGTGGTGAGGATTACATAAAAATTAATACAAGAAATGTAAGTTGTATTGATAATTTAGATATTTATCTTAGAGTAAAAGATAATATTATTGAAGATATTACATTTGAAGGAGAAGCTTGTGTAATTAGTATATCTTCTACGAATATTTTGATTAATTTACTCGTTGGTAAAACGAAAGAAGAAGGAATAAATATTATCGATAACTATTTAAAGATGATTAATGAAGAAGATTATGATAAAGAGGTTTTAAAGGAATTACTTGTATTTGATGATACTTCGAAGCAACCTTCGAGAATTAAGTGCGCTACACTATCCGCTAATGGGATAAAGAAATTTTTAGAAGATGAAAAAAGTCACTCATAAAGATTTGGAGTGATTTTTTTTATATCAACAGATTTGTTTATGAATTATTTTAATTTTTTTCTATCAACAGATTTGTTTATAAATTTATTTTAATTTTTTTTCTATCAACAGTTTTGTTGATAGACTTTTTATATATTTTTATTCTTGATACTTATCTTATTAATTAATTTGATATAAAAAAGGCATATCTTTTAAAGAGGACATTAGCCATTAAAAAATATTGTAAAAATTAATGTAAATATGTTTAAATGTTCTTTTTTTTTTGATAGAATATATGTAGGAAGTTTAGGTGGTAAATATGCAAGATAAAATGAAAAGACTATTAGATCAAGTTGGTATGACTAGTGAATATTTTGAAAATGCTAAAATTGAGAAAATAGTGGTATATGATAAGACTAATTTGTGGGAATTTGCTATTAGTAATGATAAACCTTTACCTATGCATATTTATAAGGAACTAGAAGAAAAACTAAAGGAAAATTTTAAAAGTATTAAAGATATTAGTATTATTATTAACGCTACTGATGACAGTGATTATTTAGAAGAATATTTTGATAATTTAATTACCTCTCTTGCAGATAGTAGTATTAAATATAGATGCTTTATAGGTCGAAATTTTGATATCGATAATGAAAAAATTATTTTTGAAACTTATAATAAAGCTGAATATACTTATATGATTGAAAAAAAGGAATTTTTGAATAAAGAAATAAGAAAATATGGGTATAAAAAAGAAATAGATATTGTTTTAAAAGAAGATAAAGGAAATGAAATATTAAACGAAATTGAAAAAGATATGGTAGTGGAAATGCCTAAAGTTATGTCAAAGAAAAATAATATAAGTGAGACAAAGACGGATGAGAAAAAATACTTTAGACCAAAAAAAGATACTTCTGTTACTAAACTTAAAGATATTCAATTTGAAATTGACAATGTAACTATTGAAGGAATGATATTTGGAATTGATATGTTTGAATCAAAGAGTGGATATAAAATTATTACTCTAAAAGTTACAGATAATACAGATAGTATCTATGTTAAAATGTTTACTAAAGATAATGAAGAATATATTAGAATTAAGGATTTATTAAAAGAGGGATCTTGGTATAACTTTTATGGTAAAGTGCAAATGGATAAATATTCTAATGAACTTACTTTTACGACAAGATACAAAGATGTGGAAAAAATAGAAGCACCACAGGAAGAAAAAATTGTCGATAATGAGGAAGTTAAAAGGGTAGAATTGCATGCTCATACAATGATGAGTCAAATGGATGGTATAACGAAAATTGATTTAGGTAAACATACTTGTGAGCTCGTAAGTAAATGTATCGATATGGGATATAGAGGAGTTGCTATTACCGATCATAGCGGCTGTCAGGCTTTTCCGATTGCTTATGGTATTATATCTGCTTATAATAAAAAAATTGAAGATCCAAGTAAACATTTTAAGGGGTTATATGGAACAGAATTAACGTTAGTTGATGATACAGTTAACATTGTCGTTAGGCCAGATGATAGAGATTTGATTAAATCAACTTATGTCGTTTTTGATACGGAGACAACGGGATTTAATGCTGGTGGAGAAGATCAAATGATCGAAATTGGAGCGGTAAAAATATGCGAAGGAGTAATTGCCGATAGATTTGATGAATTAATTGATCCAAAGCGACATATTCCCGATAAGATTACTGACCTTACATATATTACTGACGAAATGGTTAAAGGTAAAGATGATGAAGAGACTGTTACAAAGAAATTTTTGGAATGGGCTGGAGACTTGCCAATGGTAGCGCATAATGCTAAATTTGATATTTCATTTATGGAAATGGCAATGAAGAAATATAATCTAGGTGAATTTACTAATACGGTTATCGATACTTTAGAGCTATCGAGAACTCTAGATACGGGATATGCAAGGCATAGTCTTTCGGCTTTAGTAAAAAGATATAATGTTCCTTGGGATGAGGACTCACATCATAGGGCAGATTATGATGCTGAAGGTACTGCTTTAGTATTTCATAAAATGCTTCAAAAATTAGAAATGCAAAATTTTAAGACAATTAAAGATTTAGATAAACTTGTTTCAAAAGATGAAATTTATAAATTTGGACGTACTTATCATTTTAATGCAATTGCTCTAAATAAAAAGGGACTTAAAAATTTATTTAAGATTATTTCACTTGCTAATACGACTTATTTATATAAAAGTCCACGTATTTTAAGAAGTAAATTAAACGAGCTTAGAGAAGGATTATTAATTGGAAGTGGCTGCTACGAAAGTGAAGTGTTTATCGAGGCTAGAAGCAAAGAGGGAGAAGAACTTACAAATATTATTAACTTCTATGATTATGTCGAGGTTCAGCCGCCAGAAGTGTATGGTCATCTAATTCAAACTAGTGATTTTGGAAGTGAAGCAGAGCTTAGAAATCATATTAGAAAAATAGTTGAGGCAACAAAAGAGGCGGGAAAAATTATCGTGGCGACAGGAGACGTACATCATTTTACGAGAGAAGATAAGATATATCGAGAGATTATTGTCAATCAAAAAGTTCCTGGCGGTGGCAGGCATCCACTTGCTAAAAGTAACATTACAAATATTCCTTCACAACATTTTAGGACGACAAGGGAAATGCTCGATGATTTTAGTTTTCTTGGCGAAGATTTGGCGTATGAAATTGTCGTTACAAATACTAATAAGGTTCTCGATATGACAGAAGAAATTGAAGTTATTATCGATACTGGAGGCATTCCTTTTTCACCAAGAGTTAAAAGTGATGATGGTAAATCTTATTTGGACTGTCCGAGAGTTGTTACAGATTTAGTTTATGAAAAAGCAGCCGAATGGTATGGTAATCCACTTCCACATAATATCGAAGAGAGAATTGCCAAAGAATTATACGGTGATATCGTCTATAAATGTTATAGTGAAAAATTTAAGAATGAAAATCCAAATATTAGAGATGATGAACTTATTGAAAAGGTATTTGAAAGTCTTCATAAGACAGTTCTAGAAGGATTTGAAGCGGTTAAAAATTTAATAAGAGAATATGTTAAAAATAATTGGAAAGAAGAAGATGGAAAATTAGATGATGATGTTTTAGAGAAGAGAGTTAAGAAAGAACTTGGTGGTATTATTGGTGGGGGATTTGACCCGATATATTTAATAGCTCAAAGGCTTGTTAAACACTCAAATGATGAGGGATATCTCGTCGGTTCGAGGGGATCGGTCGGTTCTTCTTTTGTGGCAACAATGATGGGAATTACAGAAGTTAATCCACTTCCAGCCCACTACAGATGTTTGAAGTGTAAGACTAGTATTTTTAATGATGAAAATGGTAATGAACTCGGTGCTACTTACTCCAGTGGTTTTGATTTACCAGATAAGAAGTGTCCTAATTGTGGAGAAAAAATGTACAAAGATGGGCAAGATATGCCATTTGCTACCTTTCTTGGATTTAATGCTGACAAAGTTCCTGATATCGACCTTAACTTTTCTGATTTGAATCAAGCTTCCGCTCACGAATATACGAAAGTATTATTTGGGGTCGATAATGTTTATCGTGCGGGAACTATTGGTACAGTAGCGGAAAAAACGGCTTTTGGTTTTGTCAAAGGATATTTTGAAGATAAGGGTATTTTGAATAAGCGTTCTTGTGAAATTGAAAGATTAGCAATGGGATGTACGGGTGTTAAGAGAACGACGGGGCAACATCCTGGAGGAATTGTCGTTGTTCCTGATTATATGGATGTTTCGGATTTTACACCATTTCAATTTCCAGCGGAAGATGTCAACAGTGCATGGAGGACAACACATTTTGATTATCATGCTATCGATCAAGATTTATTGAAACTTGATATTTTGGGGCATTCGGATCCAACACAATTACGTCTAATACAGGATTTATCGGGAACTGATATTTTGAAAGTTCCTTTAGATGATAAAGAAACGATGAGTATTTTTACTTCTACTAAGGCTCTGGGAGTTACAAACGAACAAATTATGTGTGATACGGGAACACTTGGTATTCCAGAGTTTGGTACATCTTTTACAATAAGTATGGTTGCGGAAACTAAACCTAAAACTTTTGCGGAACTTATTAAGATATCTGGTCTATCACATGGTACTGACGTATGGCTCGGTAATGCTAGAGATTTAATTATTAATAATGTTGTCCCTTTTAAAGAAGTTATTGGCTGTCGTGATGATATTATGGTATATTTGATGTATCATGGTGTCGAGCCAATTAAGGCTTTTAAAATTATGGAATTTGTCCGTAAAGGTAAAGCTAGTAAAGATCCTGAAACTTGGGCTAAGCATAAAGAGACGATGAAAGAAGCGGGAATAGAAGATTGGTTTATCGACAGTTGTTTCAAAATTAAATATATGTTTCCAAAAGCTCATGCAGCAGCTTATGTTATTAGTGCTTTTAGAATTGCTTGGTATAAAGTTCATATGCCTGCTTATTTCTATGCTTCTTGGTTTTCTACTAAAGCAACGGACTTCAATATCGATGCGATGATAAAAGGATATGATTCAATAAAGAACGCTCTTACTGAAATAGAAAATAAAGGCTACGAGGCGACAAATAAAGATGCTGGCGTTTCTGAATGTTTAAAGGTTGCTCTCGAAATGGCCGCGAGAGGAATTAAAATTGTAAACTTTGATTTATATAAAAGTAAAGGACTTACATTTGATGTCGCCGATGATAAAACTCTCATTCCACCATTTAGAACTATCGATGGACTCGGTGATGTCGTTGCTAAAAATATTGAAGTAGAAGCTAAAAAAGCACCTTTTATAAGCATCGAAGATTTTCAGACGAGATGTAAGGTATCACAAACTTTGATCGATAAAATGCGAGTAATGGGAGTATTTACTGGTCTTCCTGAGACTAGTCAATTGAGTCTATTTTAAAAATTATTTCCCAAAATTATTTCCCAAATTATTTCCCGGGAAATATTTTTTTAGTTTCATATGTTAAGAAAAAGAGCGCTATTTCCAGCAAAAATTGCTAGTTTATTATCAAACTTCAATATATAATAATAGCAAAAGGAGGAAAAAAAGATGGAAATTGGAAACAAAATTGCTGAATTTCGAAAAAAGGAAAATTTATCACAGGAACAACTAGCGGAAAAAATCGATGTAACAAGACAAACTATTTCAAAATGGGAGCTTGGGGAAACTAATCCTAATATCGAACAGGCTAAAAAGTTAGCGAAAGTTTTTAAAGTTAGCCTCGATGAATTAACTGGTAATTCTTTGGAAACAGAAATAATTGATAAAGTTGCAAAGACTGAAAAAATGACAAAAGTTATTGTTAAATTATCTATTGTTACTACTATTTTATCTTCAATAATTATACTTTGCATTGTTTTGTTTATTGCATCTACTTTTATTTATTTTAGAGCTACTCCAGTATATCAAGGAATAGAATTTTCTTGTTATTTACCTGATATTAATGAAAAATTTAATTATAATATTAAATATTCGTCTTCAGAAAAGCCGAAAATTATGGCTGTTACTGGCGAAGAAGTTATTCCTTTTGAAAATTATGATAATCCAGATACTTTATATCGAGATATTAATAATTATTATCTATCTTTAGGCGGTAAATGTGGATAATTTTTGGTACTAATACTTTTGATAGAAATTTTGGAAAAATAAATGGAAGAAGAAACAGAGAAAGACTTTATTTTAAGGTCTTTTTTTAGTATAATATTTATAGAAAGTTTTGGTGATATGGATGAAAAAAATTGTTCTAGTCGATGGTAATAATTTACTTTTTAGAAGTTACTATGCAACTCTTTATACGGGAAATATTATGAAAAATAGTAAGGGATTTCCTACTAATGGGCTATATGGTTTTGTCAATATGATGAATAAGATTATTTCTGAAGAAGATCCTAAATATATAATGGTAGCTTTTGATATAGGAAAAACTTTTAGACATGAAAAATATGATGACTATAAGGGAGGAAGAAAAGAAACTCCCGATGAACTAAAAAGACAGTTTCCAATAGCAAAAGAAATTCTTACGGCAATGGGAATAAAATATTTGGAATGTGCGGGATATGAGGCTGACGATATTATTGGTACGATAGCTAAATGGACGGATAATGACTCGGAATATGAAGCTTTAATTGTAAGTAGTGATAAAGATCTACTACAATTAATTAGTGAAGAGACAGTAGTTAAACTTTTGAAAACGAAAGATTATATTATGATGGATAAGAAAACTTTCGAAGATACGTATGGGTTTGAACCTATCAAAATGATTGATTTAAAAGCACTTATGGGTGATGCTTCCGATAATATACCAGGAGTTAAAGGGATTGGAGAAAAAACGGCAATTAAACTTCTTAATGAATATGGTTCTTTAGATGGCATATATGAAAATATTGATAAGATCAGTGGGGCTACTTTTAATAAACTAGTCGATGGTAAAGATGATGCTTACTATAGTAAAGAACTAGTGACAATATTTAGAGATGTGCCACTTGATGTTACTCTCGATGACCTTAAATACAATGGAGAAAATTGCAATAAACTGAAAGAAATATATGAAGACTTGGAATTTTATTCATTACTTAAAAAAATGGGGAATAATAAAAAAGAAGAAAATAGTAAGGTAGAATTTGAAGTAGTAAATAGTATAGATAAGGTAAAAATAGACGAAGAAAGTGCTATATATTTAGAAACTTCTAATGGTAACTATCATGATGCGGAAATTATAGGTATATCTATATATAATAAAAATAATGCTTATTATATACCATTTGAGGTATTTAAGAATAATCTTGAATCATTTGATAATGATATTCCTAAGTATACTTATGATTTAAAGAAATTACTTGTCATATTTGATAGATATAAGATTAAAAGTAAAAATATTTGCTTTGATACAATGATAAGTGCTTATTTACTTAACTACGAGCTAAAAGATGACATTTCTTACTTAGCTAATTTATTTGACTATGATATTCCAGCTTATGATAAAAAAGAAGTAGTAAGTGATGAGGAAAGAATTAGAAGAACGATATTAAAAGCTAAATTTATTTATGAAACGAAAAGTAGATTGGAAGAAGAAATGGCTAAAGAAGGAATGGAAAATCTATTTGAAAAAATAGAGATGCCAATTGCCTCGATTCTTGCCAAGATGGAAACTTATGGAATTACTGTCGATAGTAAAGTTCTAAAGGAAATGGGAGAAGAAATTAAAATTAAACTAGAACTTATTACTAAAGATATTTATAATTATGCTGGATGTGAATTTAATATTAATTCGCCAAAACAATTGGGAGAAATCTTATTCGATAAGTTAAAACTTCCTTATGCTAAAAAAAATAAAGTAGGATATGTTACTGATGCTGACGTATTAAAGAAGTTATCTGACTATCCAATTGTTAAGAATATTTTGGAATATAGGGCTCTTGCCAAATTATATTCGACTTATATCGAAGGTATTATAAACGAAATTAGAGATGATGGGAAGATTCATACAATTTATACACAGACACTTACAAGAACAGGTAGACTTTCTTCAATTGAACCTAATTTACAAAATATTCCTATGCGAAGTGAATATGGTAGACTTATTAGGAAAGCTTTCTTACCAGAAGATGACTCTGTTATCATGTCAGCGGATTATTCTCAAATTGAGCTTAGAGTATTTGCACATTTATCGGGAGTTAAAGAGTTAATTGAAGCTTTTAATCACAATGCTGATATTCATACAAAGACGGCGATGGATATTTTTAAAGTTCCGGAAGAAGGGGTTACGAAAAATATGCGTAGACAGGCAAAGGCTGTCAATTTTGGAATATTATATGGAATAAGTAGTTTTGGATTATCGGAAGATTTAGGTATTCCGGTCAAAGAAGCAAAGGAATTTATTAATAAGTATTTTGAGACTTATCCTGGTGTTAAAGATTATATGAATAAAGAAATTGAAGTAGCTAAAGCAAATGGCTTTGTAAAGACAATTATGAACCGAAAGAGAATAATTGAAGAACTTAATAGTTCTAATTATGCTGTCAGAGGAATGGGAGAGAGAATGGCTCTTAATACTCCAATACAGGGATCAGCTTCAGATATTTTGAAGAAAGCTATGGTCGATATCGACAGAGAATTTGAAAAAAGAAAGATTAGAAGTAAAATGCTACTTCAAGTACATGATGAACTTATTTTTAATGTCTATAATGATGAATTAGATGAAGTTAAAGAGATAGTATATAATGCAATGACAAAAACTTATGAACTATCTGTGCCACTAGAAGTCGACATTGAAATAGGTAATAATTGGTACGAAGCAAAGTAGGTGATAGAAGATGCCAGAATTACCAGAAGTTGAAACTGTCAAAGAATCTTTAAAATTAAGATTAAAAGGTAAAAAAATATTAAATTCGAGAGTTATTTACGATAATATTATTGCTTATCCTAACGTAGAAGATTTTATTTTAGAAATAAAAGGGCAAATGATAAATGATATGGAAAGACGAGGAAAGTTTTTAATTTTTAACTTAGATAAATATTATCTTTTATCGCATCTTCGAATGGAAGGAAAATACTTTTTTAAAAAACATGATGAAGAAATATTAAAGCACGAACATGTTATTTTTGATTTGGATGATGGTGAAGAACTTAGATATATGGATACAAGAAAGTTTGGGAAAATGTATCTTATACCGAAGGAAGATATTGATAAAGTTGGACCTTTAAAGGATTTAGGTTTAGAACCTTGGGATAATAATTTAACTAGTAAGTATCTATTAGATAAATATAAAAAGAAAAGAATTCCTATTAAAACAGTGCTTTTAGATCAAGAAATAATTGTTGGAATTGGAAATATTTATGCTGACGAAATTTTATTTTTATGTAAAATTAATCCTTTAAAAAAGGCAAATGAAATTACAGAAAAGGAAGCACAAAATATTATTAAATATACTAAAGAAGTACTTGAAAAAGCTATAAAAAAAGGAGGAACTACTATTAGAACATACAGTTCTGTCGATGGGGTACATGGTCTTTTTCAAGAAGAATTATTAGTTCATGGTAAAGATAAGGGAAAATGTCCGAGATGTAATGAAGATATTATTAAAATAAAAGTCGGTGGTAGGGGAACTTACTATTGTCCGAAATGTCAAAGATAATTGACAATTATTGACATTATATTGTAACCAATTTGGTTACTTTTTATTTTTATTATTGACTTTAAATTTATAAATATGATAGCTTAAAGATGGTGGTAATTATGAATGATGAAATGTTTAGGCAAGCATTGATTGAATTTATGAATGTCGGTCTATTAAATGAGTTTGTAAATATTGTATTTAAATATAAACTTAGAGATGACGAAACTATTTATATGCAATTTAAAATTGTAAATGGGAATATTGTTTTAAATATTTTTGATAATAGTAAAAAAAATAGATTTAGAGGATATGTCTTTACTAATAAAAATATCGATAATGAAAAAGATAGCAATATAATTTATGTTAATATTGAAGATTCATATAAAAGATATAAAGAGAAAAAAACGAAAAATAAACTTTATTTACTTGGTGCTCTTCTCAAGTCAAACAACAGTGATGAAAAAAGAAATATTATTGAATTATTGGGAAATGAGGACATAAAAAAAGTATTGTGGAAATATTTTCTTTGAGACGTTTAATTTATAGTTTAGAATAGGTAATTGAAAAAAAAATATTCTTATGTTATAATTTTTTTTAGAAAGGAGTAAGTAAAATAGTAATTATTTTACAGGAGTGAATTATTTATGAGTAGTGAAAATGGTAAAAAGAAATTTTGTTCTAATTGTGGTAAGGAAATTGATCCTAATGCCGCAATATGCGTCAATTGTGGAGTAGCAATAGAAAAACCTACTAAAGCTAAAAAGACTACTATTACGGAGAATAATATTCCTGAAGAGTATAGACCTATTACTATGTGGGGATACTTCGGCTATCAAATTTTATTTGCACTTCCTCTAGTTGGTCTCATTCTTATTCTCGTATTTTCTTTTGGTGGAACAAAAAACAAGAACCTTAGAAACTTTGCTCGTTCATATTTTTGTGTTTACATCATAGCTCTCATTGTTGTTGTAATTGTCGCTATTTGTGCTGGCTTATTTGCTGCGTCGGCAACTAGGTCTTATTACTATTAATGGGAAATTAAAAAAACTAATAGTTTAAATTTAATATCTACTTTAGGTTGTAGAGTTTTATTTGCTATTAGTTTTTTTATTAAATTATTTAATTTTTAATAATGGGCTTTTTTTGATATTCTCTTATTATGAGGTCATTATTATTAGTTATTAAAGAATAAATTTTTGTTACTTGTAGTTCTTTATCTAATACTTTAGAAGTATTTTTTTTATATCCTGTTAATATGGGTATGGGAATATCTTTTTTTATTTTATTTAAGTAATTTTTTCCATTATTAGTAAAACCTAAAATACGAAGGTAATCAATATTGATATTTTGGGCTTCTGTTTTAGTAAAATTAGTTAAAATATGGAGAAGCAGACGAGATATTTTATTATAAGTATATCGTTTCGTTTTAATACGAGATATTAAATCTTCATAGTTAGTTGCATTATTTATTTCTCTTATTATTCTGTTTTCAATACCTTCATCAACAGTTTGATATGCGTTTAATTTTGATTCATCACTTATTATTTTATATTTTAAATAAGGAAAAGCAGCTTCCATATTTACTTTGGTAAGTATTTTGGGAGAATATGGAATTAAAGAAGAAATGTCCTGATTTTTTAGAAATATGTCTCGAATATGAGTAGCGGAAGCAATGTTATCAATGATATTAACTGAATAATAACTGTTTGTTCTCTTGATATTATGGACTTTGATTTGATAATTATTTTTTTTGATTTCTTTGATATAAGATAAAGCTAATAAATCGTTTGGGGCATCTATTTTAAATCCTAGTAAAGAGGAAATAGCTTTATTAGTAGCGGTAGGATAGTTCATTCCTTCATTTAGATATTTTTTTACTAAGGTATCATATTGGTCGTTATTTAGTTGAAGGTCCGCTACTTGGGTAAGAATATCTAGAGAATCACTTTCTGTTCCAAAAACGAGAGTATCAATTTTTAACTTTTCGAGAAGAGATATTGCTCCTTTAGCAAAGATATCAGAACTTTGTGTTGCATAGACAAAGGGAAGTTCGATAACAATATCAATTCCGTTTTCTAAAGCGATATTAGTTTTATCCCATTTATTTAATATGGAAATATCTCCTCTTTCGGTAAATGATGAAGATAGGACGGCGATTAAAAGGCTGTCGGGATATTGTTTTTTTATTTTATTTATTTGATATAAATGCCCGTTATGGAAAGGGTTATATTCAGCAATTAAGCCAATTATATGCATAGTTATCACCGGTTATATAATAACATAAATAATAAAAGGGAACAAGTTTTTATGATAATATTAAGTGTGGAATTTAATATTTGAATAATAATATGCTTTTGAGAAATTCTTATCGCATTAGTTATTTCTTGTGTAAAGAGTTATTATATGGTATAATGAATTTATAATTTTGAAACGAGGTATTATAAATGTATATATTTAGTGTGATAGGAAAAATATATCCATTCTTTAGAGACTTTAACAATTTTATTGGGGCAGCACTTAGTATCATGGTTGCTTATCGAACTGTTTATATTATTATTGGACTTTTTTTTACTAGAAAATTTAAACCTGCTAAAAAAAATCATAAATATGCAATTGTTATTGCGGCGCGAAATGAAGAGAAAGTTATTGGAAACTTACTTGATAGTATTAAAAAACAAGATTATCCAAAAGAACTACTTACAATATTTGTCGTTGCGGATAATTGTACTGATAAAACAGCAGAGATTGCGAGAAAAAATGGGGCTATCTGCTACGAAAGATTCGATAACGAACACAAGACAAAAGGATTTGCTCTACAATATTTATTCGAGAGAATCGAAGAAGATTATGGAAGGATGTCTTTTGAAGGATACTTTGTCTTCGATGCTGATAATCTTCTTAAGAAAGATTATATATCTAGAATGAATGATGCTTTTGATAGTGGAGAAAAGATGGTTACTTCCTATCGTAATATTAAAAATATTGATGAAAACTGGATTACTATGAGTTTTGCAGTGCACTGGCTCAGAACTATTAGACAATATCATCGTGCTCGTTCTGTTCTTAGACTTGCTACAAATATTCAAGGAACTGGGTACTTATTTGCAAGTGAAGTAGTAAGAGATGGATGGAAATATACTTCTCTTACCGAAGATAGAGGACTTACGGCAGATGCAGTAGCACAAGGGTATCGTATTTCTTATCAAGATGCAGCCGAATTTTATGACGAGCAATCTCCTAACTATAAAGTAGCTTTTAATCAAAAACTTAGATGGTCTAAAGGTTTACTTATTAACTTTAAGGAATCGGGATTAAAATTGTTTATTAATATTTTCTGTGGAAGAAAATATGCTAAGGTTAAATGGGGTAAGGAAGATGAAGAAAAAAAGCCTTGGTGGAAAAGATTTTTTATTGGTATCAAAGACCGTTTTATTATGTATGATACTTTTATGCATTTACTTCCAACAAATGTGATTAATTTATTTAGATGGATATTTGTCGTGTTAATTCTCAGAAGTATATATTGTTATACGACAGGAGTTAACAGTGTCGACTTTTTTGCAGGTGGTACTTATTTAGCACAAATTCTTCAGCATTTCTTTGATTTTAAGATTACGATTCCGGCAGGAGTTAATGCTCTTATTGCAACTTTCTTTATTGGTATTTGGGCGAGATTATTTTACCGAATTGGCGCTTATATTGAGAAAATTGTCGTTTTATGGTATGTCTTATTTTTGGAGAGAAAACGGATTAAAAAAATTCCAATTTGGAAAATATTTGCATATAGTCTCCTATGGCCGATATTCGATATTGTAGGTAGATATACTACTTATATTGCACTATTTAAAAAGGTTGGTTGGAAGCCTGTTCCTCATAATAGTAAAATTACGATTGATGATATTAATAAAAGTATGGAAGAAAAAAAATCATAACTTTATAAGGGTTATGATTTTTTAAACATCTTTGTTATTATTGGCTATCTTTTTTAAATAATCATATTTTAATGTCAAATCGTTTTTACGAATTAGATGGTTAATATAATAATTTTTATCTTCGAGAGTTAAAGTATCTATCGACTTGTTATTGGTAACAATACCACCTTCGACATAGACATTTCCATCATACCACGAGTAATCACTGAAGAAAACATATCCTTTATAGTCAGAATTTAGGGCATCTTCCCCAATATAATAATTAGGGTGATATTCTAATCCAAAAAGATTGATGAGAGTAGGTAAGATATTTAACTGAGATGTTACTTCATTTACTTTCTTTTTTTCGACTGAATTACTCCAGATAAAGAATGGGGTATGATTGATAAGATTATTACTTGTTTTTTTATAATTTTCAATAATTGATTGATCGGTTAAAGTATAGAGATAATGGTCGGTAAAGACGACTATAACGGTATTATCGAGAAGATTTAACTCTTCGAGACGAGATTTTAGAAGGCCAACCATGTTATCTGTTTCTTTTGCTTGTCTTCTTACACATTCTTCTTCAGTAAGAATTGGTAAAGTGTATTCGTCAGGTAATTCTTCGAGATTATTTTCTTTTAAATAATCTTCTTCAAGAAGTTTTTTACAAACACCTTTTTCAGTAGAAAATGGTAAGTGAGTGGAATAGGCAATTATATAATCGACAAACTTTTCAGAAGAAAAGAGTTTTTCATTAAAAGTTTCGTTTAGAATAAGTTCTCTATCTAAAGTATAGGAATCGTCTTTATATGTACCTAAATCTTTAAGGCCATAATAATTATCATAACCCCAATTTTTATAATTAGTACCACGAGAATAGTATTCACTAGTATTCATATGAAAAGCATTGACTGAATAATCGGCATTTTTAAAAAGATGAGCTAGAGAATATGGAAAGGTATTTTTATTGAAGGTATAAGCATTTTGAGTATACGATAATGGGGTTATAAAACCTGTATTTACGGCAAATTCGGAATTAAATGTCGAACCACCGCCATTATAGTAAGAATAATGATTTGTAAAATTAATGGAATTATTCATTAAATCATATAAAATGGGGGTATCTTCTTTAGTAAGGAGCCAATTATCTAAACCTTCAAGCTGAATGATGACAAGATTTTTATCTTTGAATAATCCTGTATATTTATTAGAATAATTTTCTTCAGTAATGTTATATACGTCCTCTAAAAAAGCTGTTTCTTCTTCGTTATTTGTTTTCTTGGCTTTGATAAAAGTAATATAAAAATTACGAAAACTATATTCATATATTCCAGAGATACTCATACTTTTATTGTTATCGTTAAAACTTATATAAATATTACGAGGATTTCTCCAAGTACTCCACGTTAATTCATCATCTGGTTTTCCAAGAAGATAAGGTGTTAAAAAGTGAAGTATTAAGAAAGCAAAAAAGATTTTAATTATTTTTTTGAGGTCAGTTTTATTACGTTGAGGAAAATATTTTAAACTTAAGATAAATAATAATATAATTATAATTCCCGAAATATAAACCCATATATTACAATTTAAAATAGCATCAGCAATGTAAGAAGAACCTTCACTGGCAATCATTAATAAGCTAAAATCAAAAAAGGTATTCATCATTGAATAATATATATTATTGACAATAAAGAGGGAAAAAGAAACTATAAAGAAAATAATATATAGTATTTTTCCTTTTTTCTTTTCAAGAAATAAAGAAATACCGAGAATAAAAAAGAGCCATATAATAGTAAAAAGATTAGGTATGATATTAGTTACTCCAAAGAAATTGATTTTTCTTCCAAGAATACGAGTTACTATATCGATTAGAAAAAAAGGAAGGGCTAATATTACAAGATAATAATATTTTTTTAAGAATTGTTTTGTCTGCATATATATTTTTATTTCTTTTATTTCCAAAATTTTATTTGATATTTTATGATTATTTTTACTTTTTTTCTTCTTCTTTTCTTTTCCTTTTGTCAATGTAATCACCACTACTGAAATTATACTATATTATTTTTTGTTTGTAAATAGAGGAAATTAAAGGGACAGGTTAAAATTATAGTTTGAAATTATAACTGTCATTCTTATTAACAAATTCAATACTTTATAAAGAAATTTGTACT
>CANQPC010000014.1 GCA_947625625.1 uncultured Bacilli bacterium | reverse complement strand
AAGAAAATGGACTAAAAAAAGAAATAAGTGTTAAATTAAATAAGTTATGTCAAGATGATGACAGTGCTATTATGAATATGTATATGACATTAGACTTATTACCTAAAGAATTACAGGAAGATACTTTTATCTATGAATTATATCAAGATAATGAATTAATTATAAGTGATAACTTTAAAGGTAAGAGCGAAGGAGAAACGATTAGATTTGCTGAGAATGAAGTAATAACAGAAAAAGAATTAACTTATACATTATATATCTATATCGATGGTAAGAGAGATAACCCTATTACCATGAGTAATAGACCTTTTAGATTTAGTCTCTATGGTGAAGGAACAGATGCTATCTATGAGGAAAACTATATAAGAGCAGTAGGTGATAGTTCCGCTACATCACTGTTCTTAAATACCGATATTATGAGAGAAGAAATTGAAAGTATTAAGACAGTAGAAAATAATATTGTACCAGATAATATAGATAAATCTTTTGATATCTCATCTAAAGGAGACAAAAGTGTCATGCTCTGGTATGATGACGCAAATAGTAATAGTTTATATGAAGTATATATGGGAAGTTCTAGTGGCCTAATAAAATTAAATACTAACAGTAGCTATTTATTTGCCAATCTTACTAATGCTAGCGAAATAGACTTATCTAAGTTAGATACTTCGAAAGTAATTAATATGTTTCGCATGTTTATAAATAGCCAATCATTAATAAATTTAGATTTAAGTAGTTTTGATACATCTAATGTTAATAATATGGCTCAAATATTTGAAGAATGTAAAAAATTAGTCAAATTGAACTTAAATAGTTTTAATACGGAAAACCTTACGAGTACAGCCTATATGTTTCATAACTGTCCTAGTTTAGCAAGCTTAAATTTAAATAATTTTAATACTTCCAAAGTAACAAATATGAATTATATGTTTGCGGGTTGTCGTAGTTTAACTAGTTTAGATTTAAGTAATTTTGACACAAAAGAAGTAACAAAAATGGGTTATATGTTTTCGGGCTGTTCTAGTTTAACTAGTTTAGATTTAAGTAATTTTAATACTAAAAATGTAACTAGTATATATAGTATGTTTAACGCATGCTCTAGTTTAACAAATTTAGATTTAAGTAGATTTAATACGGAAAAAATTACGAGTACAGCCTATATGTTTCATGACTGTTCTAGTTTAGCAAGTTTAAACTTAAGTAATTTTAATACTTCCAAAGTAACAGATATGCGTTTTATGTTTGCGGGAAGTTCTAAATTAAAAGACTTAGATTTAAGTAGTTTTGACACAAAAGAAGTAACAAATATGGAATATATGTTTAGGCAATGTTCTAATTTAAAAATTATAGACTTTCGAAATGCTGACTTTTCTAATGTAACTGGTTATGTTGGTATGTTTGCTGATGTAACTTCCTCACACATATATGTTAAAGATACTATTCAAAGAGAATGGCTAAGCAGTAGATTTTCTAATTTAAAAAATATTACTGTTTCGCTTTGATAGATAATTTTTACTACTTGAATATTAATTAAAACTATGTTATCATTTCGTTAGGAAATAGAGCCTTTTTAGGAAGAAGTGATAGCATGTATATAGAAGTTCTTACTCAGACAATACTTAAGAAAGAAGATCAAACTTTTACTTACTTTGTACCAGATAATCTTGCCAGTAAAATAAAAATTGGCGTAAGAGTTAAGATACCTTTTGGTAAGACAATAATTGAAGGATTTGTCATGAAAATTAATATTACTCCTGACTTTGATAAAAATAAAATTAAGGAAATAATTGGTATAACAGATGAAGAACCAGTCTTGAATGAAGAGATGTTATTATTAGGAAAGAATATGAGTGATAAATTATTATGTTCTTTAGTTTCTTGTTATCAAGCTATGCTTCCTAAAGCCTTAAAAGCAGAAGTTAATACCAGTATAAAGATTAAATACGATAAATACTTAAAAAGAATCAAAAGTATTGAAGAAATAGATAATTATATTGAAAATTGTAAGTATGATAGTCAGATAGAGCTTTTATGCAAATTAAAAGAGGGAGATATTCCAATATCTAAAGTTACTAGTTCGATTAAGACAATTATTAAAAATGGTCTTGCTGAAATTAATTATGAAGAAAATAAACGATATAAATATATGGGAATTAGTAATTATAAAAAAGTTAAACTTACTTTAGAACAAGAAAAAGTTGCAAATACTATAATTAGTTCTTTTAATATACCCAAAACTTTTTTATTGTATGGAGTTACTGGCTCTGGAAAAACAGAAGTATATATGAATATAATCGAGGAAACTTTAAAGTTAAACAAAGAAGCTATTATGTTAGTTCCAGAAATAAGTTTGACACCACAGATAGTTGGCAAATTTATATCACGCTTTGGCAATGTCGTAGCGGTCTTACACTCGAAGCTTTCCGATGCCGAAAGGTACGACGAATATCGAAAAATTACTGACGGAGAAGTTAAAATCGTCATTGGAACGAGAAGCGCTATCTTTGTTCCCTTTACCAATATAGGAGTTATTATTATCGATGAAGAACATACTTCTTCTTATAAGCAAGAAAATAATCCGAGATATAATGCCAAAGATATAGCTATTTGGAGAAGCAAATATCATAATTGTCCGGTCGTCATGGGGTCCGCTACTCCTAGTTTAGAATCTTTCGCTAGAGCCGGTAATAATGTCTACGAATTACTTACACTAACTAAAAGAGCTCAAAATATGACTCTTCCTGTCGTTAATGTTGTCGATATGAAAGAAGAAGTTAAAAAAGGTAATTTTATTTTATCGGAAATATTAAAGAAAAAAATCAAAGAAAAATTAGATAAGAAAGAACAAATTATTCTTTTACTCAACCGGAGAGGTTATTCTAGTATTATAAGTTGTCGTGATTGCGGAAATACCGAAAAATGTCCGAAGTGTGATATTGCCTATACTTATCATAAGTCAAGTAATACCTTAAAATGTCACTATTGTTCTTCTTCCAAGATGCCAAATACCAAATGCTCTATCTGCGGTAGTACTAATATTAAAGATTATGGCCTCGGAACAGAAAAATTAGAGGAAGAACTTTTTAAATTATATGATGCCAGAATAGTTAGAATGGATGTCGATACGACAAGTAAAAAAGGACAACATCAAAAGATAATTGATGATTTTGGAGAACATAAATACGATATATTAATTGGTACTCAGATGATTGCTAAAGGTCTCGACTTTCCTTCGGTAACATTAGTCGGAGTTGTCTCGGCTGATTCTTCTCTTACTGCTCCAGATTACCGAGCTAGTGAAAATATCTTTCAGCTATTATCACAAGTATCAGGTCGTGCCGGAAGGGGAGAAAATAAGGGCGAAGTTATTATTCAAACTTTCAATCCCAGTCATTATAGTATAGCTTTAGCTAAAGAACATAATTATTTAAAATTTTATCGAGAAGAAATGAAAATTAGAAAGTTACTTAAGTATTCACCTTATTATTACATGGTACTAGTAAAGATTACTACGAAAGATTACGATTTAGGTTTTAAAGAAGCCGATAAAGTAAGTAATTATTTAAAAAATAACGTTAATATAGAAACTATTATTTTAGGACCATCGATGGCTAGTATGTTTAAAGTAAATAATATTTATCACTATCAGATAATAGTTAAATATCGAAAAGATGATAAACTTAAAGAAGCATTAAAGTTTGTTAATAATGTTTATAAGCAGAATAGTAAAGTGAATATAGAAATTGATTTTGATCCAATAAGAATATAAATTTTTTAAAGTGTATTGAAAAATATCATTAAGCATGATAAAATTAAAGTATCATAGGGAGGGCTAGTAATGAATAGACATTTTAATAATAGAAAAGGATTTACTTTAGTTGAGCTTTTAGTGACGATTGCTATTACTGCACTAGTAATAGGTATCTCTACTTTTGGAATAATTAAAGCTATCGATAGTTCTAAGGAAAAGGCCAAGAATATTTCTATTTCAAATATTAAAAAAGCTGCGAATATATATTCTAGTGAAGCTCCCTTTAATGCTTGGAAAGATATATCAACTTCTGGTGTTTGGAATGAAAATTTAAAGAAATATAAATATTTTTGTGTAACTATTCGGGAATTAATAAATAAAGGAATGCTAAAAGAAGATGAAGCTTTAAATCCCGATTATGGATTAAAAGAAGATAACTATATTGCTGTCAAAAAAGATATTGTTACGCAAACTATAGTAGGTGAAGAAATAGTCAGTACAAGTGAACTTAACGATGTTTGTAATGGAACAGTTAGAAATGAAAGAATAGATGGAGAAATTAAACTTGGTGAAGCTGAAAATTATACTGATAGAGTTATATTTGATGTTAACTTTGATATTTCTACTGATTCTCCTTTTAAAGAAAAAGTATGTACTTACCGAGAAGACTCTTATTCTGATTGGAAAGAAGAAGAAATACCTTTAAGTAGTAATAAGTGTGTGATAAGTGGATTGACGAGTAGCTCATCATACGATGTAAAAGCTTGTGTTACAACAGAAAATGGATCAAAAGTTTGTTCTAATGAGACAGAAGAAGATACAAAAGCAATTAAAAAACCAACTATAGTAGCAGAAAGTGATAGTGCCAAAATAACATTTTATAGTGATAATATTTATGGTGGAAAAGGTAACTATTATTTTAGATCTAGTAAGAGAACAACAAGCAATGTAAGGGCAGCTAGTTGCGGTAAAGTAAATACTGGATCTTGCTTAGGTAGTACAACTGATATACAAGAAGGTATTTGGTATAAAACTAGTAATACCAGTGTAAGTCTAACATTTAGTGATGTTGGGGAAGTGACAATTGATGCCGAGACAAGAGATGAAAGTAGTAATAGTGCTTCTAGTAATAAAAAATTTATGATTTATGGGGCTACATTTTATCGTAATGGAGCAGTTATGATAGGAGGAAAGACTTCTGATAGTGTAAGTTTAAGATGTCTAGCAGATGTAGGAAAAACATGTCAGATAACTTCACCTAGTATAACGAGAGCTGGATACGATATAATAGGCTATGATACTAATCAAAATTCTAGTAAAAGTACTTGGAATCATAATGCAAGTAAATATATTGGAAATAATGTTAACTATTATGCAATAACAAAAAAAGATATCGAGATAACCTTTGATGACAATAATTCTTTGGGAAATGCTACAAAGAAAAGCTGTTCTATATATAATGATAATACTACATGTTCGATAGTTTCACCATCATTATCATATTCTGGTTATGAACATTTAGGATGGGGAGAAGTACAAGGCTCTAATGAAGTTACTTGGGAAAAAGGAGCATCCAAAGATGTAAGTAACAGCGGTACATACTATGCTATATATAACAATCATATTGTTCATATCAGATACAATGTCAATGGTGGATCAATATCAGGTGGTAAATATACTCAAGGTAGCGATGGAAATGCTTATGAAAATGATAAACCTTTAGAAACGATTATTAATTATAATGATAAATTAGGAGAAAATGGCTTACTTAATTATAATAATAGTAGTTATTTGAATATAGTTCGTACAGGCTATAAAGCAAGTAGTCAAAATGAATGGAAATGTCTAAGTGGTTGTACTAGTAATGGAAAGACATTTGATCAAAGTAAACAGTATGATGCCAAAGATTTTTGTGATGCTTCTAAAGGAGATTGCACTGTCATATTGGGAGTAAATTGGACTAATAATCAAGTTCATATCAGATACAATGTCAATGGTGGAAAAATATCTGGTGGCAAGTTTACTGAAGGTAATGATGGAAATGCTTATGAATCAGGAAAAGTATTTGAAACAGTTGTCAATTATAATGATAAATTAGGGGAAAATGGCTTGCTTAATTATAATAATAGTAGTTATTTAAATATTGTTTTAACAGATTATAAAGCAAAAAGTCAAGATGAGTGGTTATGCTTGGCAGGATGTACTAGTAGTGGAAAGACATTCGATCAAAGTAAGCAATATAATGCTAGTGAATTTTGTGATGCTTCTTCAAAAGATTGTACGGTTACTTTAGGAGTAAATTGGGATGAAAAATTAATAAATGGTAATAGATATAGTTGCTATACTGATAGTGGCGTAAAAAATTGGGATAGTGGTACAAGACTTGCTGTTTATAATATTACAAGTTGTACTGACGGAAAGTGTAATTATAGTAGAATAAATGGATTAAATTCAAGCTATAATTTAAATAATGATGTAACAAAACCTAATTGGGAAATTGCAGAGGGCAATTTACGAGAAGGATATTCAAAATGTGAAAAGGCACGTAATACTTATTGTGTAGATGCTACTGATGGCTTAAATTGCCGTGCGGGTGCTAGTTCTAATTCTAGCGTTATTAGTTATGTTTCAAATAACAAATACGTCGATGTATATAAAACTACAATGAAAGTTGATAATAGTGGAAATAATTGGTATTATTATCCTTATGGTAATTGTTATTTATCAGGAAGTTATTTAAAAACATATTGTAATAGTGGTGGAAGTACTGGTGGTGGAAGTACCGGTGGTGGAAGTACCGGTGGTGGAAGTACTGAAGAAGATTGCCCTACAAAATGTAGTAGAGCTAATTATCCTTATACTAAACCTTATAATGGAACTTGTTACTGTTGTATAAATGCTGATGATGTTCCACTTGAGCAAGGCAGATTCAATAGTAATTGTATACAACCTTAATTTCTAAATTTTTAAAAAAGGATTGGTGTTATGAAAAAAAAGAATAAATCATTTTTACTTATAGCATTAATAATTGTTCTAGTGTTAATGATTTTATCACTACTATTACTAAAATATTTTTATAAGCCTAAAGAAAAAAATACTAATGAAATCAATAACAATAATATTGCATTATATGGTGTTTGGGTTAAGACAAGACAAGATGATTATAAAGACAATAATTTAGCAAATAGTATTAGTAGTCTTCCAGTATACTATATTAATATTAATGAAGATTTTATGTCAAACTGTATAATTTCAAAGGAATCAGATGATTACTGTGAAAATCACAAATATAGTTTTAAAGAAAATAATATTTTGCTTATGTATAATTATGATGGAAAAACGATAACATATGAATATTCATTGTCTGAAGATAATAATAAACTAACTTTACGAGAAGATATTGATAATAATTATTATATGATTCACTATTTTGAAAGAGCTAAGGGATAAGATATATAAAAAATCTTATCTTTTTTCATATTTTATTATCAATCTAATATAATTAATTAGAAAGAAGAGGAAGAAAAATGATAAATAAGAAAAATTTGTGGTTTCTAACTTTATTTAGTTTAGTTCTAGTACTTTCAATTTATTATGTTACAATGCCTAGTGAAGTATTTAAAGTAGGTAATCAAGAAGATAAAGGGATAGGTGAGGAAGAGACAAGTATCAGTGAGTCTACCTTAATAGCGGCCCTAAAAGTCGAAGACGATAGTAGCATTTTAGAAAAGATTAACTCTTTAAAAGAAAAACTTACTGATAGTGAAGCTACGGTCGAAGAAAAAAATAGTGCTTTTGAAGAGTTAAAGACGATAAATAAAAATTCATCTATCGAAGAAACTTTAGAAGCAAAGATAAAAGAATCTTGTTCTTGTGAAAATTTTGTCAAGATTGATGGCGATAATATTAGAGTAGTACTTGATTCTGATGATTCTAGTACTACTATGGCGAACAATATTATGAGACTAGTACAAAATGAATTTGATGAAAAGATGTATATTTCCGTAAAATTTAATTAAAATAATAAAAAAATACTTCACTTAATTTCCCTATTCGACATACAATATTATGAATAAACACAACCACCCTATAGGGAAGTGAGGTATTTATGAATAAAAGTATATTAACAAAAAGAGAGAAAGAAGTGTTTTCTCTATTAGTGGAAAATAAAACGACAAGAGAAATTGCCGAAATATTAAATATTAGTGAAAAGACAGTTCGTAATCATATATCTAATACAATGCAAAAATTATCAGTAAAAGGAAGAGCGCAAGCTGTCGTCGAATTGATGCGTTTAGGAGAAATAACTTTATAAGTCACGAAAAGTGACTTTTCTTTTTTTAAGTCATTTAATTATTTATAAAACATATATATTAATAGGTGATATGATGTTAAAAAGATTTTCTATTAAAAAGATAATGGTTGCATCTTGTGCGGTACTTATTTTACTTATTATTTATTTGATACCAGATAATCGAAAAGAAATTGGACTTACTAATGATGGAGTTGAATATGTTTATAATAATGTCGTAAATACTATATATTTAGTTGATAGTAATGATTACGTAGCAAGAACTAGTATTCCAACTTGTAAATGTGATGGCAAAGATTTAGCCGAAGATTTAGTAAAGGGCCTTGTTATAGATGGTGGAAAATCTAATATTATACCTAATGGCTTTCGAAGCGTAATTCCTCCCGAGACGAGAGTTTTATCACTCGATTTAACTGATAAAATTCTTACCATCGATTTTTCTAAAGAATTTTTAGAAGTAAACGAAAACGAAGAAGAAAAAGTTATCGAGGCTATTGTCTACACACTTACTAGTATTAATGGTATCGATAAAGTAATAATTAAAGTAGAAGGCGAAGTACTTACTAATTTACCTAATAGTAAAAAGAATCTTCCCACTGTTTTAGATAGAAGCTATGGTATTAATAAGACTTATAATTTAGTTACTACTAACGATATCGAATCATATACTGTCTACTACGTAAATAAATATAATGATAATGAATATTATGTTCCTGTTACTAAATATGTAAATAGTACGGGAGAAGATAAAATAAAAGTAATTATTAAAGAGCTCAGTAGTTCTCCAATATATGAAACTAACCTTATGAGTTATTTAAATGCTAGTACTGAACTTATCGATTATGAACTTAGTGATAAATCACTTAAACTTAATTTTAATGAACTACTACTTAATGATTTAGAAGATAAAAATATCTTAGAAGAAGTTATTTATACAGTTAGTTTATCGGTAGATAATATTTATGATAATTTAGAAGAAGTAATATTTTATGTCAATGATGAAGAAGTATATAATATGAATTTAGAGGAAATCGGCTAATCCTCTTTTTTATTTTTTATTTTCTTATAATTGACTAATACTTTTGATAATGTTATACTTTATATAGAGAGTAGAGGAGATTAGTTATGAAAAAGGGACTAAATTTGCAAAATGCTAAATTAGTTGGGGGAATTATCGGCATTACTTTGTTTGTCGCTTTAGTTGCTGGATTTACTTATGCTTGGTTTACTTGGCGGAGTAGTAATATTGTCGTAGGTGGTAATACGAGCTGTTTTGATATTGATTATCTAAAGGGAGAAGATATTATCGGTGCCAATTTAAAATTGTTTGATGAAAGTGCTATTTTTCCAGACAGTGATAATATGATAATAAAAAAAGGTATGGTAATTACAAATGTAAGCCTTGCATTAAAGATTGGCTGTAATATCGATGCTGAAGCAAGTATTAATCTTACAATAAGTGATTTAGATAGTTCTTATGCGACAGGTGGTGAAAGTTCTTCGGCATTAAGATATGCTGTTTTAGAATATTCTTCGGAAGAATACCCCGATATTACTTCTGATACTTTGTATGAACAAACATTTAAGGTACTAAAAAAATCTAATATTGTCAGTACGGGAAAAACTAACATATTAGATACACCACTTCCTAGAGATAATACCAAAAAAGAATATTTAATAGTATTTTATGTCGATGGTAATACAGCGGTTGATGCTTCACAAAATGCTAGTTTCACCGCTAGAATTGATGCCGAAGCAAGACAGCTTACCCCTTCCTCTTAATATAAAATTAATAAAGCCTTAAATGGCTTTTTTTCTTTGATAAAAATACAGGTAAGTATTTACCTTCGGAATAAAATATTATGAAGGAGGTAAAAATGGTTAATATAGTAAAAAATTTAGTACCAGAAAATAAATATGGTATTAAGTGTCCTAATATGATGAATCCTAGTAGAATAGTAATTCATAATACTGCGAATGATGCTAGTGCTCGAAATGAAATATCTTATATGATTAATAATGACAGTGAAACTTCTTTTCACTATGCTGTCGATGATAAAGAAATAGTACAAGGAGTACTAGAAAACAGAAATGCTTGGCATGCCGGTGATGGCAATGGTAAAGGTAATCGCGAAGGAATAGCTATCGAAATATGTTATTCTAAAAGTGGTGGTGATAGATTTACTAAGGCTGAAGAAAATGCTGCCGAATTAGTTGCCAGTATACTTAAACGTTACGGTTGGGGAATTGATAAAGTAACTAAACATCAAGATTACAGCGGTAAATATTGTCCGCACCGTACTTTAGATATGGGCTGGGATAGATTCTTAAAAATGGTCGAAAGTAAACTTGGAAACAATAATAATGAAAGCGTTCGTGAAGAAAAAGAAGTAGACGTCTATTATAAAGTTCGAACTCAAAAACATGGCTGGCTTCCCGAAGTTAGAAATCTCGAAGATTACGCTGGTTTTGAAAATAGCCCTGTTACCGATATAGCTATAAGAGTAAGTAGGGGAACAGTAAAATACCGCGTCCATGTCAAAGGAAAAAGTTGGCTTCCTTATGTTACGGGGTATAATATAAATGATATTACTAGCGGTTATGCCGGTGATGGAAAACCTATTGATGCTGTCGAAGTATATTATTATACTCCTAGTGATATAAAACCTTATAAAAAAGCAAAATATAAAGTAAACGATTATCCATACCAATATGATAATGAAATAGCTAACGGTCAAGACGGATACGCTGGAGTATTTGGTGTAAATGTAGTTAAATTTCAAATAATAATTGAGTAATGAGTAGACCAAATGTAAAAAACATCAAAAGAGAATTATTTTTGAAATGTGGTAAGGTAGACATGTACGATATGCAAAAATATACCAAAGAAAATTTGACTCTCCACCACGATCCTCCCTTTAGGATTACTCGCCATACCATTTACGAAGAAAGCTATCTTTTGTCACAAGATAATCATATTGAATTACACAAATTAGAACTTAAAAATCATGAAGAATATGATAGAAGAATGACAATAATTAAAAAAAATAAAAAAGTATTAGAAAAGAGTAGACAGTGAGCTACTCTTTAATATTTATATAAATAAAAAATCCTTATTCAAATAAGGACTTATAATTAAAATGGTGTCCTGGTGGAGATTCGAACTCCAGACCGATCGCTTAGAAGGCGATTGCTCTATCCAGCTGAGCTACCAAGACATCAGTCAATATAGATTATACAATAAGATGATAAAAAATTCAAGCAAAAATTAAAAAATATTATAAAAATATTGGTAACTAAGGCAAATTATTTACAAAATAAAGCTTTTAATATATAATTTAGTTAGGTGAGAATATGAAAAAGATAGTTAATGGACTATGTTTTATATACTTAGTTTTACTAGCTCATCTTACGAGAAATAGTAACGTTTTTTTAATTGCCATAAGTTTAAGTATGGGATTAATATTTTGGAATATATTTAAATTTTTAAATATCAAAAAAATACTAGTAGAATATGAGAAAAAAGGAAAGTATTATATTAGAGATAGTACCTTTAGAGTTTCACTCTTTTCTGTAATATTAATAGGAATATTTTTAGGCTTTGGAGCCTATTTAGTTGGAAAAATAATGAATATCGATTATTTGCCTATTATAAATGTTTTAGCTTCTAGCCTAGTAATTTTCAGTATCTTAATAAAATTAACTAGTAATTATATAGAAGTAATAGGCTATAAAAAACTAGGCAAAAATATTCAAGATATTTACTATATTACTTCTATTACTTGGGAAATAATAGCTAGCATATTATTATTTAAAGTATTTAAATTTAGTAACGATATTAATATTTTAATTCTCTATGGAAGTATTACTATAATATTTATTTTATTTATCGTAAGTACTTTTCTTTTAATATTTAAAAAGCACAAAAAAGAAAAGCCCCAAAAAGAGAGAGTCAATTACCTAAAAATATTAAAGAAAGTATGGAATATTGACAAAAAGACCACTACTACTAATATTATTAAAAGCTCATATATTTATGTATCGATTATTTTACTTTATTATACACTAATTAATAGATATAACTATAATTATGATGAAATAGGACAAGTAATCTCTGATACTTATTTATTTGGTATATTTACTGGGTATTTTTTCTATAAGCTTATTAGTAAATGTCTTTCTAAAAGATTAGAAACATTATATGAAAAATTAGAAAAGAAAGATGATGATAGTGACTACGTAAGTGAAATATTAAACGAAGTTATTAGATTTTCTCTTCCTATTATTATTTTACTTCTCGTTATATCTGGTCCTCTATCGAGAATCTTATGTGCTACTAAATATAATTTACTTTTTAATTTGTTTCTCTTATTACCATTTTATATAATGTATGATGTTATTTTAAAATTTAATATTAAATACAGTGGTAAAAAAATATTACTATTCGTATTATTATCTGGACTGACAATTAAATTAATCTTTGAAATACCTCTTATTAATGCCATGTATAGAGCGGGCTATACCCTTGTATTTGGAAGCATTCTTTCTACTATTATTGGTTTTATATTTAGTATAATATCAGGTTATTTTCTAATAAAGAAAAAACTACATTTACATTTTTTGAAAGGTTTTGAAAAATTACTCAATATTATTTATGAGAACATTATTTTTTGTTTAGTACTCGTCTTGTTTACTCTAATTGTCAAACCTGATACAGGAGGAATAATTCATTCTCTGTTTGTAATTATATTTTATATATTTGTAGCAGGTATCTTTCAGATAGCGAAATTTATACTTGTTAAAAGGTAGTCTATACCTTGAACTTTTTAGGTTATTATGGTATCATTATATATAGGAAAATATGGAGGAACTTATGAAAAATAAAAAAAATATATTGATAGTAATAGGAGTTATTTCCTTTTGTATTTTAGTCGCTGGTATAACATATGCTCTGTATAAATTTGTTATCTTTGACGATATGGAAGTAAATGCAGTTACTCCTGGACTTGACTATTATATTAACTATACTAGAGGAAGTGACCTTACGGGCGCTATTCTAGAACCTAGTTCTACTTATGAATCAGGAAATAGTGTTGACGTCGAATTTTGGAAAATAGACGATACTTATGAAAACATTTACGGTCAAATATATTTAGATATTAAAACTATCGGAGAAAATATCAGCAAGGAAGAAGCTTTAAAATATGTTCTTATAAGTAGCGATAGTGAAGAACCAATAGCTTCTGGTACTTTAAAAGGTAGAAAAGCTGGCGAATTATTTTTGATTGGAAAGAATATACCTCTTAACATGACTTCGACTACTTATACAGTATATATTTGGCTTGATGAAGGCTATGATATTAATCCTTCTGCCAGCGGAGAGCCAATTGACATCAATGTCAGATGTGAAGCAACAATGGTAGAATTAGACTAATAAAGGAATATAAAAAAGAATAAAGGTGGTGAAAAAATGGCAAATATATCGAATTATTATATCGATAATAGAGAAAAATTAATCAGTGCTAAAGAAGCATATATTGTCGGTAATAAATATCGATTTACTATTTTATCACCTAGACTTATCAGACTTGAATATGCCCCTGACGGTGTCTTTGAAGATAGACCGACATCAATTGTCATAAATAGAGCTTTTCCGAAGTGTGAATATTCTATTACGGAGAGTGCTAGTTTAATTCAAATAAATACCGGTATCTTTACTCTTACTTATGCTAAAGATAAAGAATTTAAAGCCGGAGTTTTAGGCGTTAATATTAAAGCTGTTATCAATGGTACTGATAAAGAGTGGCAAATAAATAATCCCGAAGTTCGAAATTTTCGGGCAATTAATTTTTCTATCGACAGTATGAAAGATAAAATTGTTCTAGATAAAGGATTATATTCTCTCGATGGCTTTTGTATAATTGATGATAGTAAATCGTTAGTTTTAGATAATAATGATAATTTTGTTCCTCGAAAAGAAGGAGTTAAAGATTTATATCTCTTTTTGTACGATAAAGATTTTGAAGGATGTCTAACGGACTATTTTACACTCACTGGCTATCCAAGTTTGATACCGAGATATGCTCTTGGAGCATGGTGGTATAAGAACGACAAGTATACTCCAAACGACATTGGTAGTTTAGTTAGTAAATTTAATGAAAATAATATGCCAATATCAATTTTTTTACTTGGAGATTATTGGCATAATGATGTCAGTGGATATACTCCTATTATCGACTTAAAGAGTATCAGCTCGTATCTTCTTTCAAATAATATCAGACTTGGAGTAACAATTAATCCTAATTTTAATATCACTAAAAAAAGTAATGAATATAATCTTATAAGTAATTTTTATAATGGCGATAAATTTAACTTTGTACCTCTATCTAATGAAAAACTGATGGTATATTTAAAATTATTTGTCAGTAATTTAACGAATATGGGAGTATCTCTTTTTAGTATTGATTATAATAATCCTTCCGATAAGAATAGTCTATGGAAATTTAATCATTACCATATCGGACTAGAAGAAATTCAGAATCGCCGTGGAATAGTTTTAGCACGTAATAGCGGTTTTGCTTCTCACAGATATCCTGTTATCTTCAGTGGAAAAACGAAAGTTAATTGGACGACTTTAAATCTTCTCCCAAGATATAATCTTCAAGGATACAATATGGGAATATCTTTTATCGCTCATCCGATAGGAGGTTATGTCGGAGGAGTTGAGGAAGACGAATTATATTTGAGATATATTCAGTTTGCCTGTTTTTCACCTATCTTTCTGTTAGCTAGTGAAGGGGGCAAATATTACAAGAGAGAGCCTTGGAAATGGAATTCAATTATTGAAGGACATATTATTAACTATACAAATTTACGTTATAAACTTATTCCATATCTATATTCAGAAAGTTATGACTATCATAAGACGGGACATGGAATAATAAAACCATTTTATTACGATTACCCCAAAGTTTATGACGAACCACAATACAATAATCAATACTTCTTTGGAAGAAATTTCTTTGTAGCTCCTATTACTACTAGAAAGAATGCCGTTATTAATAGGGTAATGAAAAAAGTATTTTTCCCAGATGGTATATGGTTTGATTTCCTTCAAGGAAAAAAGTATACTGGCGGTAGGGCATATGATAACTTTTATCGCGACGAAGACTATCCAGTCTTTGTTAAAGCTGGAGCTATTATACCTATAAGCACTAATATTCGCGAAGATATTCAAAGTACCTTGGAGTTAGATGTCTATCCTTTAGATAATGGAGAATATAATTTATATGAAGATGATGGTATAAGTCAAAACTATAAAAAAGGCTTATACATGATAACCAAATTAGAGTACAAATATGAAGTTGATAATTATACTCTAAGTATTAGAAGAGCTGATGGTAAAAATTTACTTAGTCGAAGAAATTACCTCATCTGCTTTAAAAATACAAAGAATGTTCAAGAAGTAAATTTAAATGATAAGACTGTTACTTATAATTGCTATTACGATAAAAATGATTTTATTGTTAAAATAGACAATATGATTGTAGGTAGAGACTTTGAAGTTAATATTAAGGGAAAAGATATGTTAGTTAGTTTAGTAACTCTTATCAATGAAGAAATTAAAGATATCTTGTATGATTTACAGATCGAGACAAGATTAAAAGATATGCTTGATGAAATATTATTTAGTGATTTAGAAGTTCGTAAAAAGAGAATAAAAATAAGAAAATTAAAGAGAAAAGGACTCGATTCTAAATATATAAAAATATTTATTAATTTGCTTGAATATATTGAAAAAGCATAGTATAATACATACTTATATGGAGGTTAATTATGAAGGAAGTATTTAATATTTTACTCGAAGCAGTAATTGCTTATGTACTTGTGTTTATTTTATACTTTCTTATTTTTGTGAGAAAGAAAACTAAATATAATAAGAACAAAGTTCCCGTCGAATTTTATTATTTAGTAAGCATATATAGACTAAATCAAAAAGATATTAATTATAAAAAATTCATATATCAGACAGCTTTCATAAATACTTTTATAATAGTAGTTACCTACATTATTATATCGCGATTATTGAATAAATGGATTTGGCAATTATTATTAGGAATCGTTATTATTTTATTACTTATTATCGTCTGCTACGGATTATTAGGAAGACATTATCAGAAAAGAGGAAAGAAGAAAAATGTATAATTTTAGAAAGACAGAAAAAAAATGGCAAGAATATTGGGAAAAAAATAAAACTTTTAAGACAGATATTCATGATTTTAGTAAGCCTAAATTTTATGCTTTAGATATGTTTCCTTATCCATCGGGAGTAGGTTTACATACGGGTCATGCCGAGGGTTATACTGCAACAGATATTATTTCGAGAATGAAGAGAATGCAAGGATTTAATGTTCTTCATCCAATGGGTTGGGATGCCTTTGGACTTCCTTCCGAGCAGTATGCAATAAGTACAGGCAATCATCCTAGTGGATTCACAGAGAAAAATATTGAAGTATTTAAAAGTCAACTTAAAGCTCTAGGCTTTTCTTATGATTGGGATAGAGAAGTATCGACTGCTGATCCTTCTTTTTATAAGTGGACGCAGTGGATTTTTAAAAGATTATATGAAGACGGTCTTGCTAAGTATGTAGATATGCCCGTCAATTGGTGTGAGGAACTTGGAACAGTTCTTGCTAATGATGAAATAATTGACGGTAAGAGTGAAAGAGGTGGGTATCCTGTCGTTCGTCGAAATATGAAACAGTGGGTTATCGATATACCTAAATATGCCGAAAAATTATTAGAAGGTCTTTCCGATATTGACTGGCCGGAGTCGACCAAAGAAATACAGAGAAATTGGATTGGTAAAAGTACTGGAGCCATAGTTAAATTTAAAGTTAAAGATACTGATAAAGAATTTGAAGTATTTACGACAAGATGTGATACTTTATTTGGTGCTACTTATTGTACTTTGGCACCAGAACACGAACTTGTAGACCTTATTACAACTGAAGATAGAAAAGAAGAAGTCGAAGCCTATAAAAAGATATGTGCTACTAAATCTGATATTGAGAGGACCGAATTAAATAAAGATAAAACAGGTGTCTTTACGGGAGCTTATGCTATTAATCCAGTAAATAATAGAGAAATTCCTATTTGGATTTCCGATTATGTTCTTGCTACTTATGGTACAGGAGCAATAATGGCTGTTCCCGCTCATGATGACAGGGACTTTGAATTTGCTAAGAAGTTTAACTTACCAATTATTCAAGTCCTTGAAGAAGAAACATCCGAATTATCTAAAAAAACATCTGCTGATTTCACAAAAGATGGTGCTATGGTAGGAGATGGCATTCATATTAATTCTGAATTTTTAAATGGAATGAATAAAGAAGAAGCAATAAATGAGATGATAACTTTCTTAGAAAAAAATAATTTAGGACATAAGCAAGTTAATTATCGTCTACGTGATTGGATTTTTGCCCGTCAAAGATACTGGGGAGAGCCAATACCAATTATTCATTTAGATGATGGCTCCGACGTAGCTTTGGATGATAGTAAGCTTCCTTTGACTCTACCAATTTTAAAAGATTATAGTCCAAGTAGGACAGGTGAGTCACCTTTATCAAAAGCAACTGACTGGGTAAATGTTGATATTTCTGGTAAAAAAGGAAAGAGAGAGACTAGTACTATGCCCGGTTCAGCCGGTTCTTCTTGGTATTATTTAAGATACATTGATCCGCATAACGATAAAGAGATAGCTTCGAAAGATTTATTAAAACATTGGATGCCAGTAGATTTGTATATTGGAGGTCCAGAACATTCTGTTGGTCATCTTTTATATTCGAGAATGTGGAACAATTATCTATATGATAAAGGTATCGTTCCAGTAAAAGAACCATTTAAGAAACTCGTTCATCAAGGAATGATTCTCGGCGAAAACGGTATAAAAATGGGAAAAAGATATCCAGAATATGCTGTAAGTCCTACTGATATCGTTCATTCCCATGGAGCGGATGCTCTACGTTTGTATGAAATGTTTATGGGGCCATTAGAAGCAGATAAACCTTGGAGCAATCGTGGAATTGATGCCGCTAAAAAATTCTTGGACCGTGTATATCGTATCTTTGAAGATAAAAAAATTGTCGATAACGAAGATAAAAGTCTCGAAAAAATATATCATCAGACAATAAAAAAAGTTACTGAAGACTACGAAAGCCTTAACTTTAATACGGCAATTAGTCAAATGATGATTTTTATTAATGCCGTTTATAAAAATGGAAGTTTACCTAAAAAGTATGCTGAAGGTTTCGTAAAAGTATTTAGTCCTCTATGTCCTCATATGGGTGAAGAATTATGGCAAATGCTCGGACACAATGATACTATTGCTTATGAAAAGTGGCCTACTTATGATGAAGAAAAGACGGTCGAAGATACTGTCAGTATAGCTATTCAAATTAATGGAAAAGTAAGAGCTACAATCGAGGTCTTAAAAGATATTTCTAAAGAAGAACTTGAAAAGGTTGCTCTCGAATCAGAGATAATTAAAAAATGGACTGATGGTAAAGAAATAGTAAAAATTATTGTCGTACCAGGAAGAATTGTCAATATAGTAATAAAAAATTAATAACTAAAATGTTATTAATTTTTTTAATATGAGTTAGCCATATAATTAAGAGAATTTTGTCTATAAAAAACTCTATCTTATATGATAGAGTAGTTTGTTATTTATCTGAATTTTTAAGTTCTTCGAGCATTAAAGTTTTAATTCTGTCAATATCTGTGAAGAATAGATTAATACCTTTAGATTTTAGTTTTAATAAATATTCAAAATTTTGTAGTATTTCTTCTTTTAAAGATTCAATAACTTTAGCAGGTTTACCATTATCAAGTAAATGAGCATGATCTATATACTTCTCTAACGTAGGAAATGCATTTTGTAATAAAATAGCAGAGTCTTTACCTAAAATCTCTCTAATAAGAATAGTATCACAGCGGCCATATTTTTCCATTTTGCTATTAACAATATTTTTATATTTATCTATTTTAGAGCTTAAAGGTATAAACCATAAAATATTTTTATCTTTAATAGTAAAATATGTTGGCCTCTTTTTACCTCGCTCATGATTAGTCATGAGACTATTATCATTTACAACGTTAAAAAATTCATCTTTAATATGATATAAATATCCAGTTTGAACTTTCATAATATTCGCCTCTTTCATTAGTATAACACAAACAAAAAGAAAACTCTATCAATAGATAGAAGTTTTCAATATTTTCATTCGGGATAATTTATTACTCGCACCACCCGAGAGCGAGAAACATTGTCGCCCAGAATAATTTATTACTCGCACCATCTGGGAGCGAGATCATTTACTTATTATTGCGTTTCCATAAATGCAACAATAATATACTATAATTTATCCTAAAAGTCAATATTTATAGGAATAAATTAGCAAGTTTTAACTTGCAATAATATTATATGTAAGTTAGCTATACTTAAAACATAATTTAAAGTTATTTGGAAATTTTTCTTTTAAAAATGACAACTAAATACAAAACTAAAATTAAAACTTATCACGTATTTATCACAATTGAAAAAAAGTTCTTGTATAAGTTTAAAGAAAATGATATAATTATATTGTTTCTTTATTACTGCCTCATAGCCAAGCGGTAAGGCCCCAGACTCTGACTCTGGTATGCGCTAGTTCGAATCTAGCTGAGGCAACCAATTGATTAAAATCCTCTTTTGAGGTTTTTTCTTTGAAAAAGGCACTCTTATTAGAGTGTCTAATTAGTTACAGCAGTTGTTGTTATTCCAGTTATTACCATTACCCCAGAATAAAACAAAGAATATTAATAGAACAACGATAATAATCCAGAACCAACTTCCGTTGTAACCACCATATCCATAGCTTGGGTATCCACAACCACACATAGTGTTTATTCCTCCTCTCGATATTATTATATTTTCAATTATAAAAAGTGAATATAGTGGATACCTACTTGGATAAAATATTTTCAAAAAATAGAGAACAATAATTTACTTATTGTAATATAAATGGTACAATAATTATGTTAATTGAAGGAGTGATATTAATGACAAATAAAGATTTAGCGGAACTACTTTATCCAAATGTAACTAAGACAATAGAAGATTACGAAAAAATGTATCCAGAAAGAAATTTAACTGAAAACTCAATGGTAACGAGATTTGCTCCTTCACCAACGGGAAGAGTTCATATGGGTAACTTGTTTGCTTCCTTTATACCACAAGTTTTTGCTAAGCAAAGTAATGGAGTATTTATCTTAAGAATTGAAGATACCGATGGTAAAAGAGCTATTGAAAATGGTATTGAATTAATACTTGATGATTTAAAAAATTATAATTATCAAATTGATGAAAATCCAATTGATGGAGGAAATTATGGTCCTTACATTCAAACAGAAAGAAAAGAAATATACGACTGCTTTGCGAAATATTTAGTATCGATTGGAAGAGCCTATCCTTGTTTCTGCTCGGAAGATGATTTAGAGGAAATGCGAAAAGAACAAGAAGAAAAAAAAGAACGAATTGGTTACTATGGTAAATATGCTAAGTGTCGTAATTTAACTTATGAAGAAGTTAAGAAACATATCGATAATGGCGATAAATTTGTTATAAGATTAAAATCACTTGGCGATTTCAATAAAAAGATTATCTTTAAAGATTTAATAAAAGGAACAATCGAACTTCCCGAAAACGATCTCGATCAAGTACTTATCAAGAGTGATGGAATACCACCATATGCCTTCGCCCATGTTGTCGACGACCATTTAATGAGAGTGACACATATTACGAGAGACGATTCATATATTTCTTCTGTTCCTTACCATATAGAGTTATGGAAAGCTTTTGGCTTTAAAATTCCTAAATACGCTCATATTTTACCTTTATGTATTAAAGATGGTACGACAATAAGAAAAATAAGTAAACGAAAAGATCCTGAAGCCGCTATTTCATTTTATCATGAAAGAGGAATTCCTACCGAGGCAATTAAATTATATTTTGCCACCCTCTTAAACTCAAATTTTGAAGAGTGGTATCTACAAAATCAAGATAAAAGTTATGAAGACTTTACTTTTACTTTTAATAAGATGAGTACCAGTGGTTCTCTCTTTGATTTAGAAAAACTTCTCAATATTTCTAAAAATTACATAAGTAAATTAACTAAAGATGAAGTATATGATAATTTATCAAAGTGGGCCAGTATCTACGACCATGACTTTTATGATTTAATTACCAAATACGAAGATTATACAAAGGAAGTATTAAATATTGAAAGAGAGCAAAAGAAACCTCGTAAAGATTATGCAAGTTACAGTGATATAAAAAATCAAACCTTTTATATGTATGACGAACTATATAATCCGAAGGAATATGACTGGGGTAATATTACCGATAGAGAAGAGATAAAGAAAATACTAACTCTATATATGGAAAAGTATTTTGATATTAGCGATAAAGATATATGGTTTGATAAGATAAAAAAATTAACTGAAGAACTCGGATATTCTTCTAATATGAAGGAATATAAAGAAAATCCTGATAAATATAAGGGTAGTGTAGCGGATATCTCGACAGTAATTAGAGTAGCGGTTACATCAAAGTCAATGACTCCCGATTTGTATGCAATAATGAAATTACTTGGAAAGAATAGAGTTCAAAAAAGAATAGATAAAATTACTGAGAAGTAATTTTTTCTTTTTAGTATTATTATTTGTTTTCATAAGAAAAATTAGTGTAATGATACTATAAAGAGAATGAAATGAAGACAATTATAGTAAGGGCAAAGAAATATTGCTTCAAAAAATAAATCCAATAAGATTATTTACTTGACACTTTTCAAAAAATATTTTAAATAATTGGTTTTATTTATAAAAATCATGCTATAATATAAATACAGAGTAGAATTTAGGAGGTTATTTATGAAATGCGTTAAAATAAAAGGAGTTAAAGAATTTGAAGTTACTACTACTGAAGATGTTACAAAAAAAGAAGGAGAAGTTTTAGTAAAAGTTATAAAAGCCGGCATATGTGGTTCCGATATTCATTATTGGGATGTAGGCGAACCTAAAGGACTAATAATGGGCCATGAATTTAGTGGCGTTGTATTAGATAATGGCGGAAGAGAAGATTTACAAGTTGGCGATAGAGTTACCGCCCTTCCAATATCTCCTTGCGGCCATTGTGAAGCTTGTGAAAGTGGTAATTTTCAGTACTGCTTAAAGACTTGGGATAATGCTGTTGGACTTGCTCTTACTAATTCGGGAGCATATGCTGAAAAATTACGAGTTAGAGCCGATTTAGTAATAAAAATACCTGATAGAGTTACTGATGAAGAAGGCGCTATGGTCGAGCCAACCGCTGTAGCCTTACATGCCATTCATCTAGCGGACATTAAAGTAGGAAATAAAGTTCTCGTCGTCGGTGGAGGAATTATTGGACTATTATGTGCCGAATTTGCCAAGATGGAAGGAGCTAATTATGTAGCAATGACCGAGACCAACAAGGCACGTGGCAATAAAGCCGTCGAACTTGGCGTAGCTGACGAATGGTTTGATGCTTTAGAAGAAAACATTACTAATAAAATAATGGAAAAAAGTAATGGTGGCTTCGACATTGTAATAGATTGTTCGGGTAATTCAGCCGCTGTAAGTAGTGCCATTATGTATACTAAAGTTGGAGGAAAAGTTATGCTAGTCGGAGTATCACTTGCTCCAATTACGATACCTACTGCTATTGCTGTTACTCACGAATTACAACTTCAAGGAGCAATTGCTTATACAGTACCCGAATTTAAAAAGGCACTCGAGTTAATAGCGGAAAAGAAAATTGATGTCTTAAAATTCTTAGATGATATTGTACCTTTAGAAAAAGTTCAAGAGTCATTTGAAAGACTTACCAGCGGACACGATTCTGCTGTCAAAATAATTGTCGACCCACATCTATAATTATTTTTAAAATAAAATAAAAAATCCTTACGCGTTAAGGATTTATTTTTCTTATGGTGACCTGTATGGAATTCGAATCCATGAATGCTGCCTTGAGAGGGCAGTGTGTTAAGCCACTTCACCAACAGGCCGTCGATTGACATTTATAATTTTAACATAATAAAAATGTTTTTTCAATACTTTTTATGAAGTTTGCATCATATCGTTGCCTTTACTTCTTGCAAGTAAAATATTTTAATTTACTTCTTTAATTATAAATGTTATAATTATTTTAGTAATTGTGAAGTCGGGAAGTGATACCATGAATCAAGATAAAATAGGAAAATTCATACGTGATTTAAGAACAAAGAATAATCTTACTCAAAACGATTTAGCAGAAAAACTTGGCGTAAGCAATATGGCTGTATCGAAATGGGAAAATGGTAAAAATATTCCTGATATTGAAATTTTAATGATGATAAGTAAACTATTTAATGTCGAAATTAGCGATATTTTAAATGGAGAAATTAGTACGAAGAAAAAAGAAAGCAATGCTATCAAAAATAGCAAGAAAAAAATAATATATATAGGAATAATTTTGCTGATATTACTGATAATTTTAGTGTTAATATTTATTTTTATCGATAGCGATTCTGAATTTCAATTTAAAACTCTAACTTCAAATTGTGAAGAATTTAATGTAACAGGGAGCATGGCTTACAGTAGTGATAAAACTTCGATATATATTTCCAACATAGATTATTGCGGTGCTGATGAAGATAAAATATATGATAAATTAGAATGTACTTTATTTGAAGATTATAATGGAAAAAAGAGAGAAATAAGTAAATGTGCAAGCGATTCCAATGTTTCTTTGTCTAGCTTTTTAGAAAATGTAAAAATTGGTGTCGATAATTATGAAGCCAGTTGTAAAAAATACACCTCTTCTAATTTATATTTAGAGATAAAAGGGTATGAAAAAAATAAAACGGTTACCTATAATGTACCAATTACAATGAACGATAGCTGCTCGCTTAATTAAACTTAAAGTTTAGTTTGTTAAACGAATAGTTTATTGTTTTTTTTAATTTTTAAAGGTAATATTAGTATGAGGTGGAAAAATGAAAAAGAAAAATATAATTATTATCATAGTACTTATTTTATTATTAGTAGGAGGAGGATTAGCCTTTTGGTTTTTAACAAATGAAGCACTTAAAAATAGTGATGCCTATCAATTTAAAGAAGAATATGAATCTTTAAATAATACGGTAAGAGATTCTGATGGAGCTAGTTATAATAATGTCGATATACCGATAGATAATCCCATAAAATATATAGATGTAAAGGAAGCATTAGATGTTTTAAATAGCAAGGAAGCCATTATTTATGTCGGCGCCAATTGGTGTCCTTGGTGTCGAAATGCTGTACCAGTACTATTTGATGTCTGCAAAGATTACAAAGTAGATACAGTTTATTATCTAAATTTAGATAACGATAAGTCAGCCTTTGAAATAAAAGATGACGATTTAGTAAAAACTAAAGATGGCAGCAAGGAATATTATGAACTATTAGATAAATTAGATGACGTTTTAGAAGAATATACTTTAACTTCCCAAGATGGTAAAGTATATAATACCGGAGAAAAAAGAATATATATGCCTTTCGTTATCGGTATTAAGGATGGAAAAGTTGTCTCTAATCATACAGGGACAGTTACTTTAGATGAAAATCAAAGCAAATATGATAAATTAACTACTTCACAATACGAAGAATTATATAATACCTATACTAATCTTTTAAGTAGTGTCTATGGAAGTAATACATGTACGAATGAAAGTTTGTGTGATTAATTATTATAGTAAAATATTAGCTAAGATAAATGAAAGTAACCCTGATATAAATACTTGGTATAGTCTACCTTTTAAATAATTATGATATTTTATCTCTGCTTTCTCAAGTGAGCTTATTACTTGCAGATGAACTGATAGACCACCAAAAGAAATAATCATGGTACTTAAAACCGTCTTTATGACAACATTTAATTTTAGAGATGATAGTGAAGATAATCCCATTGTCATTTCGAGAATACTTTTGACAAAGAATGATGCTGTACTACCTAAAGAAAAAATATTTGTTATAAGTGTACTCAATATGAGAAATAAAGTAGCAATTCCCGCGACCATAAAGAGGGAATCGATACTTTTTTTTATGGAAAATGATAAAATATTTCCAAAGCTTTGACTTTCATTTTTAATAGTGGTATCATTATTTCTAGATGGAACATTTTTCTTTCTAAATATAAAGCAAATGATAAAATTACTGACAATATGCGCGAAGAGAATAATTAAACCGCTAGCGGTATTTTGAAGAAAAAAGCTTCCGACTGTCTGAATGACAAATAGCGGATTAGCAAAATGATTGAAGAGAAGAAGATGATTAGCTTCCTCTAAAGAAATAATTTTTTTATCGTAAGCCGATTTAATATTTCGAGCATTGGAAGGAAATCCAGAAATTAACGACAAAAATATGACGAGAATAGCATTCTTACTTAAGTTAAAAACTTTCGATAGCAGAGTCGTTATCTTTGCTGGAATATAGTCGATAAAATTATAGTTAATTAAGATATCTGATAGAATAAACATTGGAAACATCGATGGTACGAGAGTATTTAGCCAAAGACTTAAAGATAAAATAATAGTAGAAGTTACGATACTCCTCTTAATAAAAATAAATAAAAGAATAATAAAGGATGAGAAGACAATTAAAAAATTAGAATATTTTTTCATGGTTAATTATATGATATAACGTAAAAAAATATCAAGGAGGAAATTTTATGAAAATAAAAAAAATATTAAAAGATAATTATAAATTTATTATATTACTATTATTACTAATAGCCTTCTTTTATTTACCTCTTCCTTATTATATTATGGCACCCGGCGGAGCAATAAACATAACCGATAGAGTAGAAATGAGCGGTTATAATATTCCTCAAGATGGTAGTCTTAATATGCTATATGTATCAGAATATGAAGCTACTCCTTTTTATCTTTTAAATGCTTTTCTTAATAATTCTTGGGAAATCGAAAAAAATGAAGAACGACAAATTTCCAATGAGAGTATCAGTGAAATTGAAGAAAGAAATAAAATAATGCGCGATAATTCTCTCGATATAGCAACGATAGTTGCCTATGAAGAAGCTAATAAAAAAATTACGATCAAAGAAACTAGAAATGTTGTCATTGCCACTACTTTAGATAATGGACTTAAAGTAGGAGATATTATCGAAGAAGTCGAAGGAATAGAGGAAACAGATTCTGATTCGATAAAAAAATTTATCAGTAATAAGAATGATGGCGATTTAATTAAATTTAAAGTCTTAAGAGATGGCAAAGATGTCCTCGTAGAAAGTAAAGTAACCACCCAAAATAATACTAAAGTAATAGGTGTAGTTATCATGGCCGATTATGATTATGAAATTGATCCGGAAATTAATATTAAATTTAAAAATAGTGAATCAGGTTCATCAGGCGGACTCATGTTAACACTTACGATATATAACGCAATAAATGGTGAAGATATCATAAAAGGAAGAAATATAGCAGGAACAGGAACCATTTCATTAGATGGAACAGTTGGCGAGATAGCGGGTATTAAGTATAAGATAATGGGAGCCGTAAATGATGGTATGGATATTGTCTTTGTCCCTAGTGCTAATTATGAAGAAGCTATCAGTACGAAAAATAAATATGGTTACGATATTGATATAGTTAAAATCGATACTTTTGAAGAAGCCGCTAACTACTTACGAAAGTAAAATAAAATATTATTTATGACTATTAAAGAAAGTTAATTTTTATTTAACTTCTTTTTTTTAGTAAGGAAATTTTCTTGCTTTTTATATAGTCTTAAGATATAATTATATTGTAAATAGATTAAATAAAGAGAGGTATTTTTATGGCTAAGAGAAAAAAACGTAAGCTTAAAATAGGAAGAATTATTTGCCTAGTAGTGTTCTTAATACTTATAATAGGAGTAATATTATTTTTTGTTCTAGGTAAAAAAGAAGAAGAGAAAAACTTAATGACTAAACTTAATACTCTAGATGAAGCAAATGCTATTATTGAAAAATATACTCTTGATGCTAATATAACTTATGAATATAGTGATGAAGTAGAAAAAGACAAAGTAATATCTCAAAGTATTAAAGAAAATACTGAAATAAAAAAAGGTGATAAAATCGATATTGTCATATCACTTGGAAAACTAGATAAAGAAAAGCTTGCTAGTGATAATATCAATGAACTTGGAAAAGTTCCTATTATGATGTATCATGGAATTAGAGAGAAAACATCTAGTAGTACGGGAACTATCGGAGGAAATGTCGATAAAGATGGGTACAATAGGACCCCTGAAGCTTTTCGCCAAGACTTAGAGTTTTATTATGAAAAAGGCTATCGAATGATTAGCTTACCAGATTATATCGAAGGTAATATTGATGTTCCTTACGGAATGAGTCCTATCGTCCTTACTTTTGATGATGGTAATATCGATAATATAAAAGTTACTGGCTTAGATGATAGCGGTAATATTATTATCGATAAAGACTCGGCCGTCGGTATTTTAGAAGAATTTAAGAAAAAACATAGCGACGCCAATGTTACGGCAATCTTCTTTGTCAATGGAGGATTATTCGAACAACCAGAATATAATGAAAAAATATTAAACTGGCTTATTGACAATGGCTATAATGTAGGAAATCATACAGAAACCCACCTCGATATTAAGAGCTCTAGTGGAGAGAGAGTTCAAAAAGAAATAGCTTTCGTATACCAAGAGTTAGATGATATTATTCCTAATAAGTACAGTAAGATAATAGCTCTTCCTTTCGGCAGTCCTTATAATAAGAGTCATGAAAACTACAAGTATGTATTAAATGGTTCTTACAATGGCTATAATTACGAAACAGTAGCGGCTCTTAGAGTCGGTTGGGAACCAGAAGTATCACCATATAATAAAGATTTTGATGCTACTTTCTTAAAGAGATGCCGAGCTTACGATAATAATGGCAATGAATTTGATATTAAAATGGTATTTGATAATTTAGAGAATAACCGCTACATATCTGATGGAAATCCCAAGACAATCGTCGTTAAAGAAGAAGACAAAGATTTAGTAAATAATATTTATCAAAAAGAACTTATTACTTATTAGAGGAGGATGAAGATGAAACTAGATAATAAGGGTTTTGCTATTACTAGTGTTCTATATGGACTACTTATCTTGTTTGTTATTTTAACTTCTTCTTATCTAGCAGTACTTGGAGCTAAAAGTAATAGATTAGATGTAATTACGGATGACATAAGTAGTAAGTATAGTCTTGAAAAACTTACTGAACCTAATAAACAAATTACCACCAGTGGTTATAGGACAGAATATGATGGTAAATATGTCTTTTCGATCACTAATAGTAGATATTTAAATGTTTCTTTTGAATGCTTTACTTACCTACCTAAAGATTATGAAATTAAGCTTTTTTGCAGTGATAGCTTTTGCCATCTTGTTTATAATAATAATTACATTTCGTTATTTGGTGATGCTAATTGTTCGAACATTTCGGATCAAAATAATATACGTTTGACAAAAATTTATTACAATGGAGTTGATGATAGTGAATAGAAAAGGATTTACCTTAATCGAAGTTATTTTAGTAGTAGCTATTATTGCTCTTTTGTCACTTATTTTAATTCCTAATGTATTAGTATTAATTGATAAAGAAAAGGAAGAAGCATGTACTGAACTTGAAAATAATATTATTGGTGCTACTAAAATGTATGTCGAAAATAATAAATATGAGCTAGGTTTTTCTTGTGATACTGAAAAATATATTACTGTAAGTACACTTATATCTTCTGGTGATTTAAAGGGAGAACTCATAAATCCCAAAACAAATAAAGAACTAGCTAATAATACTAAGGTTACAGTAACTTACAATTGTGATAAGCGAGAGTTTACTTACAGTATTGATTTGCAGTGTAAGGAGGAAGAGTAAAAAACTAAAAAATAATGGTAAAATTATTGTTTTTTGAATAAATGTATGATAAAATTAAAGAAGAATAGGAGAGATTAGTATGGCACTAAATAAATTAAAAAAATTTGTAACTGAAGAAGTTATGGATGATAATAGTGATGAAGAATACTATGACGCAGAAAAGGTAACCATTCCCAATGGTGGAAAAATGATTTTGCTAGAACCAAGAGCTTATTCGGAAAGTCAGCAGATAGCGGATCATTTGAAGAAAAGAAATACTGTTGTCGTAAATATGAAGAGAGTAACACCAGATCAAGCTAAGAGAATAGTAGATTTTTTAAGTGGAACAGTATATGCTATCGGTGGTGATCTTCAAAAAATAGGAGCAGGAATATTTTTATGTACTCCAAAGAATGTCAATGTTGAAGGCTCTATTACTGAAGATGATGAAAAAGGAAAGAAAAAAGCTGATCCAGATATAGAGTGGTAAAAGACGGTAGGTGACTTATGAAGAGATTTTCAATAGCTAGTGAGGGCTATAATATTGATGAAGTAAATAGATTCATAGATATAGTTATCAAAAGATTAGAAAAAGAACATAATGATAATTTGCTTTCGCAGAGAAAAATTTCTTCATTAGAAGAGGAGCTAAAAAGGGAGAAAGAAAAAAAACATGGATCTGATGATAGAATTAGTGAAGCAATATTAGCCGCTCAAAGTGCATCAGATCGAATGCGTACTCTTGCTCGCGAAGAAGCGAAGATGATAGTTGAAGAGGCAAGAAATAATGCCAATTCTATCGTTCATGAAGCTCTTTTGACCGCCGAAAAGACAGAAATGGAAGCTAATTTGCTAAGAAAGAATGTCACGGTATATAAAGATAGAATAAAAAATATTATTAAAGCTCAGCTCGAACTTGCCGATGAACTTGATAAGTATGATTTGAGTAAATAACTTATGTTGACAAGGTACCATTAGTGTGGTATCTTTGTTTTAGGAAAGTCTTATTACAATTAAAGAATTTCGGAGGAGTTATGGAAATACTAAAAGTAAGTAATTTAAATAAATCATTTGGAAAGAAAAAAGTTTTAGAAAATGTTAACTTATCAATCGAAGAGGGAGATATTTTAGGATTTATTGGCCCAAATGGAGCGGGGAAAACGACGACTATTAAACTTATTTTAGGACTTCAGAAAATTGATTCAGGTAGTGTTACTATCTGTGGCTATGATATCCAAAAAGAATTTACCAAAGCTATTAATAACGTTGGAGGAATAATCGAGTCTCCCGATATGTATTTATATTTAAGTGGTTATGATAATTTAAAACTTATCGCCAACATGTATAATATTAAAAAAGAAAGAATTGATGAAGTAGTAAAACTTGTCGGTTTAGAAAATAGAATTAAAGATAAAGTTAGTAAATATTCACTTGGAATGAGACAGAGACTTGGAATAGCGGCTTCCCTTCTAAATAATCCGAAAGTGTTAATATTAGATGAACCCACTAATGGACTAGACCCTGAAGGTAATAGACAGATAAGAGATCTATTAAAAAAATTAGCCAAACAAAAAATGGGAATATTGATATCTAGTCATGCCTTGTCGGAATTAGATAACGTCGTAAATAAAGTAGCAATCATTCAAAATGGCAAAATTGTCGAAGAAAATGCCATCGATAAAATAAAAAGACGTGATGAAAGTTATTTTATCTTTGAAGTAGATAAATTTATTAGTATAAATGATAATATTAAATTATCAGATAATAGTTTTAAGATTAAAATAAATAGAGAAGATATACCAGTATTTATTAATATTTTAATTGATAAAGGAATTAAGATATATAGCATTTATGAAGAAAAATTATCTCTCGAAGATGCATTCTTAAAGAAGACGGGAGGTAATAAAATTGTTTAGACTTATAGGAAACGAACTTTATAAGATATTTCATAAAAAAAGTATATATATTATCGGAATTATTATTTTCTTACTAGTCTTATTAAATGATGTTTTATATAAAACTATGTATGATGATGATGGTAATTTGAAGGCCCTTGCCAGTATTGAAAATTATTCTTCGGCGATAATGAAAGACACTTTAAATGATTTAGATCCTAATAAAGCTACTGATAAGCTTTTATATGTCGAAGAAAAAACCTATGTCGATATGTTTGAATTATCTAATAAATATGGAACTAATTCATGGCAATCTTACATAGTAAATAGTGAAATGTATGATGTAGTATATAATATGAATTATTATACTTACGTATTTACTAATGATGAATTATATAATGAAAATAAAAAAGATTATGATTATTATATTAACTATTTTGACAAAGATGATTTTGATGGATTTATTACCAGTAAATTAGAAGAAATAGACAAACAAATTGAAGGTTTAAAGAAAGATAAAGAGAAAGAAGAAGATAAGAAACTATTACTTGAAATAGATGAATCTTTAGAGAATTTAGAATTTGATAGAGAGCTATTAAACTATCGAAAAGAAAAACAAATACTATATGGTAATAATTATTTAAATGATGCTTTAAATGAGTATAGTAGTTCTTATAAATACATAAAAGATATTGATCCTGATAACATCGATAAATTAAATTATGACGATAAAAGAGCTTATTATAATAATTTAGAAAGTTATAATATCAATAAATATATTTTAGAAAATAAAGTTAATCTTAATAAACAAAATACAGTAAGAAATAATGTTATCAGTTCAGTAAGCAGTTATGAAATACTTATTGTTATCTTAACGATCATTATAGCGGGTACAATAGTAGCAAGTGAATTTAATAAGGGAACAATAAAAAATCTTTTAATAAGACCTTATTCGAGAACCAAAATATTATTGGCAAAATTTATTTCCTGTTTGATAATATTATTTAGTGTTATTATATTCGTATGTTTATGTGATTTAGTTGTCGGAGGAATATTTTTCTCGTTTGATAGCTTAAAAATTCCTGTCGTAGTTTATAATTTCACCAGTGGTGAAGTACAAGAGTACAATATCTTTATTTACACTTTAATTATGATAGGTAGTCATTTACCAATGTTTCTTTTGATTCTATCATTAGCTTTTGTTTTAGGTACTTTAACGATAAACAGTCAAATTAGTATAGCCCTTCCAATTGTCTTTTACATGTTTGGAGAAGTTCTAAATACTGTAGCTATATCTTTAAATTTAAAGTGGATGAAATTATTTCCAACTTTGAATTGGAACTTGGAAGAATATTTATTTGGTAAATTACCTGCCTTTCAATATAGTAATTTTAGTTTTGCTATAGCAATAAGTGTAATTTATATTTTAGTTATGATACTGGGAGCAGTTATATTATTTAAAAGAAGAGATATAAAGAATATTTAGGAGGTATTAAATGATTAAGAATGTATTTTTAGAAGTAATGCCTGATATATGGCCGATGATTATTATAATAACAGTTATTGCAACGACCCTTAGAATTGCTTATATATTAACTAGACATAAAAAATTTCAATTACATAAAGAAATTATATATTTAATATTTATAATATATATATTATGTCTATTTCATGTTGTTACTTTTCAAGATATTAACTATGGAGTATCCAACTTTGTACCATTTAAAGAGATATTTAGATATAGTTTTGGTTCTGCCAAATTTATGAAAAATATCATGGGAAATATTATGCTATTCGTTCCTTATGGCTTTTTAGCCTCATATTTACTTAGAAATAAAAAATTTTCAGTAATTACCATTCTTACAGTTATAGTATCTCTAACAATAGAGACTGTTCAATATTATATTGGAAGAGTTTTCGATATTGATGATATTATTCTAAATTTACTTGGTGGAATAGGAGGATTTCTCATTTATATTGGTATTGATGCCATTCAAAGTAGAATTAAAATATTTAAAAATGATACAGTTTTAGATATTTTGATTATTGCTATATTGATACTTGTTATTATTTATTCTTTTAATATTAATATTTTTGGTGTGATAGGGGGATAGAAATGTTTGAAATATTTAATAATACTGAAAAAGAAATCAAAGAGATTGAGACATTGGAAAAATATATGAATTTTGTCGTCGATAAATTAGGAATAGCTACGGGAATATTTAATATAATATTTGTGAGTAATGATGAAATTCATGATATCAATAGAGAGTATAGGCATACTGATCGAGTTACCGACGTCATATCTTTTGCTTTAGAAGATAACAAAGATATTGTCTATGAAGATTTTAGATTGCTAGGTGATATTTATATAGCTATCGATGTTGCCTACGATCAAGCTAAAGAATATAATCATTCACGAGTTAGAGAAGTATGCTTTTTAGCTACGCATGGTCTTCTTCATCTTTTAGGATACGACCATATGAACGAAGAAGAAGAAAAAGAAATGTTCGAAAAACAGGAGGAACTACTCGATGCTTTCAAAATTAAAAGGGAGGAAGAGAAGCTTTAAAAGTAGTTTTAGAGATTGTCTGAATGGTCTTTCTTTTATTACTGAAAATGAAAAGAATTTTAAAAGGGAGATATTAATTGCAGTTATAACTCTTCTTTTTAGTATCATACTAAAAGTAGACATTGAAGATTTTATAATAATTTTAGTTGCCATATTTTTAGTTCTTATAATGGAAATTATTAATACTGCAATTGAGAAGGTAGTGGATTTATATACTAAAGAATACAATGAGATAGCAAGAATAGCCAAAGATGTTTCTGCTGGTGCAGTACTTACTGCTTCTTTCTTTGCTGTCATAGTAGGAATAATTATTTTTATTCCTAAAATAATTAATTTATTAGGAGGAATATGATGGAAGAGAGTTTAAAAAGATTGTTAAGAAATAGTTATAGTCCTTATTCAGGATTCAAAGTTGCTTCAATTTGCCTTATGAAAGATGGCAAGAGCTTCGGTGGAGTAAATGTTGAAAATGCTTCTTATGGAGCGACAGTTTGCGCGGAAAGAGTAGCAATAGATACTGCCATTGCCAGTGGTTATAAAAAGGGAGACTTTAGTAAACTGTACGTAATGTGCGATAGTGAAAAAGTTTCATCTTCTTGTTTTCTCTGCAGACAAGTTATTAATGAATTTTTTGACCGTGATGATGAAGTTACATTTTATAGTAATGATGGTGACAAAGAAACTTTTTTAGTAAAAGATTTATGTCCTTATCCTTTTGGTAAAAATGATTTAAAATAAAAACCTCTTAGTGAGGTTTTTATTAATTTACTGATTAATAAAAAAAGGAGCACTAAAGGGGGTGCTCCAATATTAATATACATTGGAGAGAAACACCTTCAAATAAGTGTTTGCCACATTTTTATTTGATAAATATCTCTTCCTAAATAAATTATATAGTTATTTCCTATGAAAGTCAATCACTTTATAAATAGCAATACGTATGTTTGCTAATATAAATAACCATAATCATAAGTAAAATAAGGCTTTACAGACAAAATGAAAAAAATATCAAATTAAGGTTGACTAACTAGATAATAATATATATAATTACAACGTGGTAAATGCATAAGGTGTTTCTCTCTTTTTTGCCGATATTTCGGAAGGAAGGAGTGATTTTGTGAGGTTGAAGT
>CANQPC010000013.1 GCA_947625625.1 uncultured Bacilli bacterium | reverse complement strand
TGTTGGCCCAGCCAAGAATATAGATTTTTCTCCTTTTACAACATCTTCATCCGAATAATTTATTTTCATTTGCACCTATCAGTTTTAAAAATAATTTTCCTCTTTTTCAAAAAAGCGAGGAAAAAATCAGGAAAATTTTCAGCTTTTATGGTTAATTTATACTTTTTTTTGATTATCAAATCCTCGCAAGTCCTTATAAAACCTACTACTTTCCACAACAATTTTTATACTTTTTACCTGAGCCACAAGGACATGGATCATTTCTTCCTATCTTGGTACTTTTCTTTTGAATCCTTTTAGCATCTTTGCTATCATTAGTAACAGTATTTTTTACCACTTGTTTTCTTTCCATATTTTGCCTAATTTCGGCTTTTAGTAAATAGATACTGATATCTTTATTAATTCTAGCAAGCATATCATCAAATAGCTGATAACCTTCCATTGTATAAGCCTGAAGTGGGCTAGTATTAGCATATCCTCTAAGGCCAATACCATCCCTTAAATGACTCATAGTACTTATATGTTCCATCCAATAATTATCTATAACTCTAAGAGATATAACCTTTTCAAATTCATTTCGAACATCTTCAGGAATTTCTTCTAATTTTTCATCATAATCCTTTAAGGCATTTGTATATATAAGCTCGATTACTTCTTCTGGATTTTTACCATTTATTTCTGATAAATTAATACGATATTTTCTAAGTAAATTTTCATTGCTAGCTTCAAGTATTTCACTATAATCGTTTTCTTTTAACTTATTATTATCGACTAGATGAGAGTTGACAATATCGCTAATATAGTCATGAAATCCATTTAGAACAGTATCGTGAATTGATTCATTATCTAGTATTTCGTTTCTTTTTCCATAGATAATCTCTCTCTGATTACCCATAACATCATCATAGTTAAGAAGTTGCTTTCTTATATCGAAATTATTACCTTCAACTTTTGTTTGAGCTGATTCTACTGTTTTGGAAAACATTTTATTTTGAATAGCTTGTTCTCCAGTAAATCCTAAATTAGCAAGCATTCCACGATATTTATCTGATCCAAATCTAATTAGTAAATCATCTTCAAAAGAAACATAGAACTGAGAGAATCCAGGGTCTCCTTGTCTACCAGATCGTCCTCTAAGCTGATTATCTATTCTTCGTGATTCATGTCTTTCAGTCCCTATTACACAAAGTCCTCCGAGTTCTTTAACACCTTCTCCAAGTTTAATATCTGTTCCACGACCAGCCATATTAGTGGCTATCGTAACCGCTCCCTTTTCACCAGCATGAGCAATAATTTCAGCCTCTCTAGCATGGTTTTTGGCATTAAGTACTTCGTGTGGTATCTTCTTCTTTTGTAGCATCTTACTAATTAATTCGGAAGTTTCAATAGCAATAGTACCAACTAGTACTGGTTGTCCTAATTTATGTCTTCTTTCGATTTCTTTAACAATAGCGGAATATTTACCAGCTTTATCTGGATATAGTAAATCAGTAGCATCTTCTCTTATAACTGGCTTATTAGTAGGAATTTGAATTACGAACATATTATAGATATTTCTAAATTCTTCTTCTTCCGTTTTCGCAGTACCAGTCATACCAGATAATTTATTATACATTCTAAAGTAATTTTGAAAAGTAATCGTGGCAAGGGTTTTTGTTTCCTGCTGAATTTTAACTCCTTCTTTAGCTTCGATAGCCTGATGGAGACCTTCTGAAAAAGCTCTTCCTTTCATAAGTCTACCAGTAAACTGATCGACAATAATTACCGCTCCATCTTGTACGACATAGTCAATATCGATACTCATAGCATAATTGGCTTTTAAAGCTTGATTAATATGATGGACTAATGCTGTATTAGAAATATCATATAAATTATTTAGATGAAATCTCTCTTCAGCTTTTCTACTGCCTTCATCAGTCAAGCTTACTGCTTTTGATTTTTCATCAATAATATAGTCTTCATTTTCATTTAGTGATTTTACAAAACGGTCAGCATCTGTATATAGATTAGCGGATTGCATAACTCCACCAGATATAATAAGGGGAGTTCTAGCTTCATCAATTAAAATTGAATCGACTTCGTCGACAATACAAAAATTAAGTTCTCTTTGGACTCTATTTTCTTTTTTTGTTACCATGTTATCTCTTAGGTAATCAAATCCAAGTTCATTATTCGTACTGTATAAAATATCACAATTATATGCTTCTTGCTTTTCTTTAGGAGACAAGTCTCTAAGATTTAATCCTACTGTTAATCCTAAAAATCTAAATATGCTTCCCATCCATTCAGAGTCTCTCGTCGATAAGAATTCATTTACAGTAACTATGTGAACTCCTTTTCCTGTAAGAGCATTTAGATATGCTGGAAGGGTACAAGTTAAAGTTTTACCTTCACCTGTTTTCATCTCTGCTATATTACCATAGTGAATAGCAAGACCACCTAGTAATTGACAGTAGAAAGGCTTCATGCCAGTGCATCGATAAGCAGCTTCTCTAGCTACGGCAAAAGCTTCTACTAATATATCTTCTAATGTTTCTCCATCTTCTAATCTCTTTTTAAATTTATCTGTATAGCTAGCTAATTTTTTATCACTAAGTTTGCTAAATTCTTCATCTAATGCATCAATTTTATCAGCAATACTTCTAAATTTATTAAGTTCTTTATATTCATTATCAAACATTTTTTTAAATATTTTAAGCATCAAAATCATCTCCTACATAGTATTTTACTATATTTTTATAAAAAAAACTAGTAAATCACTAGTAAAACGTAAATTTTCCTTTGAATAGCAAACTAACTAAAAATATTCTCGTATAGATTATTTATTTTTTAAAGGAAAGTTTTATCAATAAAATAGAAAAAAGTATTCGAATGATAACAGACGAACACTTAAATTTTTTATTACTCTTTTTAATTTACTTTGTCTCTATAAGGCCATAATTTCCATCTTTTCTTTTATAAAGAACACATATATCATTAGTATCCATATCTTTGTATACAAAGAATGAATGTCCTAATAATTCCATTTCTAAGATGGCTTCTTCCTCATCCATTGGTTTCATTTCTATTTTTTTTCTTTTAACTATTTTTTCTTCTTCTTCATCTTTGATTTCTTCTATTTCATAATCTAAATTAAATTCTTTAATATTTTCTTTGATATTTTTATTTAATCTCGTCTTATTTTTTCTAATTTGTCTCTCTAGTTTGTCCGCTACTAAATCAATAGCAGCATATAAATCTTCGTTTTCTTCTTCACTTCTGAGTATAAATTTGCTAGTAGGAATGGTAACCTCAATTATTTGAGAATTTCCTCTAACTTTCGTTAACACATTAGCGGTAATATCATCATCCTTAAAATATTTTTCAAGTCTTTTTAATTTATCTTCAGTATAGTTTTTAATGGCCTCTGTAACTACCATTTTATCTCCTCGAATATTGTATTTCATGTAAATCATCCTTTCTTTATATTAAGTATATCAAAATTAATCTGCGAATAAAATAGAAATATAAAAATAACATAATTTTACATAATTAATCCCATAAATTATAGTTATATACTCCTGTATCAACTAATTTTTTTATTGAATCTTTTACATAAGAAGTATCTTCTTTATAAGTAACACCATACCAATAAGCTTTAGTTTTAATGACCGCTACTTTAACAATTTTTCTCTTTATTAATTTGTCTAAAGCAGTGGGTATTAAAAATTCTGAAGTTAGTAAGTTATCACTATTTTCTTCAAAAAACTCGGCAAATAGGTCTTCTAAATAGTTAATGAGAGTGGGAGAAAATAATAAGAAATTCATATTAGTAACTGTATTAGAGGAAACTACAAAAGGGTCACTTCCATCAAGAGGGGTCGCGACAATTTCTTTATCTATTTTTTCTACTTTACTTTCTGTAATATCACTTAAATAACCATCAGCAGTTACTTTGCATACTCCTCTTTTTACCGAACCATTTTCTGTTAAAGTATTAGCAATTTCATAGGAAATCATTCCATAATTATTACTATTATAGTCTAGATTGCTTAAGTATTCATAAGCTAATTCAAAAGATTCTCGGCCGTAAAAATCATCAGCATTTATCATAGCAAATGGTTCGTTAATATGGTTTTTAAGACATAATAGAGCATGAGCAGTACCTAAAGGTTTAACTCTATCACTTGGAAGAGAATATCCAGTAGGAATATTTTCATTACTTTGGAAGACATATTCTACTTCTATATGAGGTTCTACTCTTTTACCTATTGTTTCTTTAAATAATTCTAAATTTTCTTTTTTAATAATAAATATAACTTTATTGAAGCCTGCTTTAACTGCATCATATATTGAATAGTCAATTATAAACTCTCCGTTAGGTCCCATTGGCTCTATTTGCTTAAGACCTCCAAATCTACTTCCCATACCAGCCGCTAAAACAACTAATGTAATATTTTTTTTCATTTTTTAATATCCTTTCATTTTAAATATTAATTTTTTTAGTCAATATAAATAGATAATCTAAAGTATAAATCATAAATAATAATAAATATATAAACTATAGTCAAAGTTTCAAAATAAATATAGATTTAGTCTTTATAATCTATTTACTTTTAATCATTCTCCTTTCACTTTTATATTTTTCTTTTATATAGATACATTATCTTTCTTAATTAAATTATAACAAATAAAATTTAAAAAGTTAATACTTTGTATATAAATTAATAAAATTACACAAAATTATATTAGAATATTCGCAGATATTCACTTGAGAAAATATTTATTTATTTTCTTTTTTTTGTTATACTTTTACTAGGAGGAAAATTATGGATATATTTTGCAAAATTATTAATAATGAAATACCATCGTATACCCTATACGAAGATAAGATAGTAAAAGTTTTTTTAGATGTTAACCCTAATCATAACGGACATACTTTAATTGTTCCAAAAAAACATTATCAAGATTTTTTTGATATTGATGAAGAAACTTTGAACTATATTCTTAAAATAGCTAGAGATATGGCAAAGAGATTAAAAGAAAGATTAAATTATGATGGAATATCGCTATGTCAAAATAATGGTTTGGGACAAGAAGTAAAACATTTTCATCTTCATCTTATTCCAAAGTATCATAATGAAGAAAAATTATCTGTCGAAGAAATATATAATAAATTAAAATAAAATATGTTAATTCTAAAAATGATATAGAATTAACTTTTTTAATAAAAAAACTATCCGAAGATAGTTTCTTTAAAATTAATATTTTTTTTAATATAAAAATGCAGATCCTATTATTATAGCAAGTAGGATATATAAAACAACAACGATTAAGAAGCCATTACTTCCGTTACAAGAACTATTTCCAGACATTATTTACACCCCCTTTACTATATCCAAGCGCCAAGTATAATTATTAAAAGAATAAATAAAACTAAAACGATTGCAGCAGAAGAGCCGCCAGTTCCGCAGTTACTCATTACACATTCCTCCTTTTTTCTATTCACATTATTTTATGGAAAAAATTAAAAAGTGTGTCGGATTATGATATAGTTAAAAAGTAAAATATTAAAAACTATGTTATTTTTCCCATATTTATAAAATAAACTTGTAATTTTATTTTATTTTTGCTATGATATTAATGGACTAATGAAAGGAGAATTAACGTGCCAAAGAAAAAGAAAATTGAAGAAGATAAGAAGGAAATAATAGACAGCAAGAAAGCAAATAGCAGTTCTAAAACAAAAAAAGAAGAAAAAAAAGTTAGTAAAGTAACAAAGAAAAATAATGAGATGCCAAAATGGTTAGAATGGTTTGATAAATATCGATTAGCTATCTATGGAGTAATTGGCGGAGTATTAGTAAGTGTGTTCGTTACTATTCTTATTTGGCCTGATCGTATAGCTAAATTAGAAGATGGAAAAGAACCAGTTGCAGAAATTGATGGATTAGTTATAACTGCTGAGGATCTATATGAAGATATGAAGCAAATTTATTCGATAAGCTCTTTACTTGAAAAGATAGATAATAAAATTCTCGAAGAAAAGTATCCAGAAAATGATGAGATGGAAGATGAAGTAAAAAGTCAAGCCGAAAATTACTATAATATTTACGATCAGTATGGAACTAGTAAAGAAGAATTTTTAGCTAATAATGGTTTTGGTAGTGAAGCTGCTTTTCTTGCATATTTGAGATTAGATTATCGTAGAAATAAGTATGTAGAAGACTATATTAAAAGCTTAATTACTGAAGATGAAATTCAGGATTACTATGATGATAACGTATATGGAGATATCAATACGAAACATATTCTTGTTAAAGTTAATAATACCGCTACTGACGAAGAAAAAGAAGAAGCTAAAAAGTTAGCGGAAGAAATTATTACTAAATTAAATGAGGGAAAAACATTTGATGAAGTAAAAGAAGAATATAAAGATTCTATTACTTATGAAGAATTAGGTTACAAGTCTTACAATGCTAACTTAGAAGATGCTTACAAAGAAGAAATGCAAAAATTAGCGGATGATAGTTATAGTAAAAAGCCTGTTGAAACTTCATATGGATATCACATTGTATATCGTATCGATCAAAAAGCAAAACCTTCCCTTGAAGATGTTAAAGAAGAAATTATTGAAACTTTATCAGATAAAAAGTCTGAAGAAGATAAAAATATTTCTTATATAGCTTTAGATAAAATGCGTACAGATGCAGGAATTAAATTTCATGATACGGTTCTAGAAAAAAAATATAATACTTATATGGAACATTATAAATAAAAAAATGGTTATCAAGCCATTTTTTTTATTAATATAAATTTAAACTGGTATAGTTGCTTATATTATCATTCTCATCTTTTAGCCAAATATAATATTTTTTATATTCGAAAATAGAAACAGATACTTTATTATTTTTTATTTCTTTCCAGCAAAGGGAGTTTTGCTTAGGAGTAGTTCTAGTAACTTTAGCACAATAATAGGTAGGATTACCAGAAGTAGTAATAGTCATTATACCATTTTCAACAGTAATATTTTCAATTTTAGCTATCATATTATCACTTGGTTTAGCAAAATAGGAATTACTTTCATAATTTGGTAAAAGATTAATACTTAGTGTTACTGAAAATATAATTAAAATTAACACACCCGCTACTATTATAAATGTAGTCATATTATTATTTTTCATTAATTTACCTCCGTATAATCTTTAAACATTTTAGTATAAATAGGTTTTAAAAGTTCTCCACAGATGAATACTATAAAGCATATGTTTAAACAAATTATTACATCCTTTAATAAAAGACCTTTAACTATAAAGAATTTTGAAAGTCCTGTCGTCAAAGTAAGAACTTGAATGATAGTTATAATTCCTATACCTATTGATAATTTTTTATTACTAAATATATGTTTATTAATTACTGAATGCTTTAAATTTCTACAAGAGAAAGAAAATAATAATTCATTTGCTATTAGATATATAAACATTAGGGAACTAGCAATTCCAGCGTCTTTTGTCTTAGCATAATAAACGAAGAGAACAATCATAATCACTGATTTAATTATGGCACTAATAATAATTTTAGCTGATAGAAAAGGAGTAAAAAAGGTTGTACTAGATCTATTGGCAGGAGTATTATCCATAATATCTTTATCAGCTTTTTCAAAAGCAAGCATTATTGCGGGAATAGAGTCAGTTACTAGATTTAACCATAGAAGTTGTAAAGTTGAAAACATTTCCATATTTAAAAGCATCGATACAAAGACTAAAATAACTTCGACGATATTTCCAGCGAGAAGATAGAGTATTACTTTCTTAATATTGGCAGTAATTCTTCTTCCTTCTTCGACTCCATCGACAATTGTTGAAAAGCTATCGTCAACTAATATGCAATCGGCTACTTTTTTAACTACTTCTGTACCAGTTATACCCATTCCAATTCCAATATCTGCTTTTTGAATTGCTGGAGCATCATTTACTCCATCACCCGTCATAGCAACTACAAGGCCTTGACTTTGAAGTGATTCGACAATTCTCAACTTGGTATTAGGAGAAATTCGAGCATATACTTGATAATAATTTACGGCTTCTTTTAATTCATCATCAGTCATTTTATCGATAACTTTTCCTTCGATAGCCTTTTCTTCAACATCAATTATACCCACTTCTTTAGCAATAGCCCTTGCAGTATTAATACTATCTCCTGTTATCATTATTGGCTTTATACCAGAGTTTATGCATGTTAAAATGGCATTAGGAACTGTTTCTCTAGGGGGATCCATCATTCCAATAAGACCAATAAATATCATATTTGTTTCTGGATTATCAATATCGTCATATTTGTAAGCAAAAGCAAGTAATCGAAGTGATTTTAAAGATAACTCTTTTTCAATTTCGAGTATTTTATTTTTAAACTTTTCGTTTATATCTAAAATATTATCATTAACTATGTACCTAGAACAATTGTTAATTACACTCTCTAAACTTCCTTTAGTAAAAGAATATTTTTTATTTTCCACTTCATTTATGACACTCATCATTTTTCTATCAGAATCAAAAGGATATTCTTTTAATCTTTTACTATTTAAAACTTCATATTTATTATTTTCTAAATATTTATAAATAGCAACTTCTGTTTCATCTCCCATATAAGTATCATTATTCTTTTTAACATTATGACACATACTAGCACATAATTTTAATAAGTCGTCATTAACTATTTCATCTTTATCAGAATATAAATTATCGTTAACGTATAAGCATTTTACTAGCATTTTATTTTGGGTTATAGTTCCAGTCTTATCAGAACATATAACATCAGTAGAACCAAGGGTTTCGACAGAAGCCATTTTTCTTATGATAACATTTCTTTTTGCCATTGCTGTCATTCCTACTGATAAAATAATAGTTATTATGGAAGACATTCCTTCGGGAATAGCGGCAACTGCAAGTGATATGGAAAGCATTAGAATATCGAAGAAATCGTTTTTCATAGCTAGTCCAATTATCATCATAAGAATAATGATCCCAAGTATTACATAGGTTAGAACTTTACTAATTTTATTTATTTTCTTTTGTAAAGGTGTTAAATCACTTTTTTTATTAATTAAACTGTTAGCTATTTTACCAAGTTCAGTATTCATAGCGGTAGCAGTAACAACTACAAAGGCATGACCGTTAGTAACATTACATCCAGCATAAACCATATTTTTTCTTTCATACAATTCTTTTTGAACAGTAATATCTTCGTTATCTTTTTTGATAGATTTTGATTCTCCTGTCAATGTTGATTCGTTAACTTCTAAACTGTCAGAACTGATAATTCGACCATCCGCTGATACATAGTCACCAGCTTCAAGTTCGATAATGTCTCCTACAACAATTTTTCTAACATCTACTTGAACTTTTTTTCCATCTCTAATGACATAGTTATTAGTTATAAACATTTTATTTAATTCTTCAATAGCCATATCAGCTTTTTTTTCTTGAATAAAACTTAGTATAGCATTAATGATAACTATGATAATTATAATAATTGAATCAACATATGATTCATGACGAGCATAAGATATTCCAAAAGAAAATAGTGAAGCAAATATTAAAAGAATAATCATGAAATCATTAAATTGTCCTAAAAATAGAGCTATGTTTGATTTTTTCTTCCTTTCAGTTAATTTATTTTCACCATCTCTTGCTAATCTTTTTTTTGCTTCTTCTTCGGTAAGACCATTTAAACTAGTATTTAGTCTTTTATATATTTCTTCTACTTTTTCATTATATTCCATTTTATTTGGTTCTTCCATAATTTCCTCCTACTTTTCTATCATATAAGAAGCCACAAATAGGGCTATTAAAAAGATAATTCCTATTACCATAATAACGATAAATATATTCACTATTATATAATTTCTATTACTTTGAATTAAAAATCCACAATTTCGACAATAAATATCATCATCTCTGACATCATTTTTACAATTTAAACATTTTCTCATTATTTTAACATTTCCTTAATAATTTTAATAATTTCTGCACTACTACTTTGCATATTATCGTCATGTAAATAGTAATCGTGTATAGCTTCCGCTATTATTTCATCATATATTAAATTTCCATTATCATCTTTTTCAGATGCATAGCGGGAAATTGTCAAGGCAAATTCGGTTAAATCTAATTTGGTATTATATCTTGTATTGTAATTATTTAGAGCGGTATTTAAAATGTCTTGTTGATAATTGCCTTTTTCAAACGAATTTAATACATTAGTGATGCTTTGATAATTAGAAGAATTAACTAGTGTTATGTTAGCTAACTTATTTTCTTTTAGTAACAATACAAAAGATATGTAATGACCTATTTCATGAGCTATTGATGATTCCCAAGTGGCATCTTCAACATACCAATTTTCACCAACTGTACTTTGAATTGAATTATCTAGCATTTCCTCATTTAAGAAATAATAGCTATTAAGAAGTATCTGTGTCTTATTTACTTTATTGTATTTTGTGATATCTTCTTCTATATTTACAAATTGATACATAGGCTGAAATCTAGCAATATATTCATGACTTGCATTTGTAATTGTTATATTAGTTAGAGCTCCTTCGATATTAGGAAAAAGGAAATACATTCTATCTATTACTTTTTTTATCTTACTAGCTTCTTCATACGGCATATCACAAAATACGACATTGGGTATTTGATAATTTTTTTCTAATTCATCTTCTATTTTAAATAATTCATTATCTTCTCGACATATAAATGTTTGTTTTTGAAAATCTTTTTTTATAAAGGAAATGGCATCTTCATAAGTATTTATCTCTATTTTGTCGTATTTATTATCTGTTTTTATAGCGGAAGTATTATAGCCATACATATAATTATTCCATTGCTTTTTTAAATACGAAAAAGGTAAGAAAAGACTTTCTCCTCTAATAAACATCATAATAGTAAAAGTAAGGCATCCAATTACAAATAAGCTCATTAATAATACTAATCTATTACTTTGTTTAATGGATTCTCCGTGAGCTATCATTTCAATATTTGTTTGATCTTTTAAAAAGTCATAGCCATGAGGAGTCCAATGGCCGCATTTAGGACAAAAATTATCATCTGATTCGATTTCTGCCTCGCAGTGAATACATTTCATATATGTAACTCCTTTATCTATTATCTATAAAAATTATAACACTAATCATTATAAATTTCTACATATAAATTGATAATTGATTAGTAAGACTTTGTGTTACTATATTTACAATGTTATTAATAAAAAAAATATAAAAATATTAAATTTCTATATTTTACGTTTATTTAATTTATAATTTTATTAAAAATTTTGACAGTATCATAAAATTTATTAAGTTTTTTACTCCAATTGTTTTTAATTTCTTTAATTAATTTATTTTTAATTAGTTCAATATTATCTTCTTCTTCTTCAAAATAATCATAATATAGATATTTTAAAGTTATATTATTTGTTTCTTTACTAATAAATTTAATTAAAAATTTCTTTTTTTCTTTTTCAATTCTATTTGTTTCATCTACTTTTTTCTTTTGTACTTTTATGATATCAATGTCATATATTTTATCATAATTAATTTCATCGATTACTTCTTCTTCTTCATCTAAAAGAAGACTACTTTTTTTTATTAATACTCCTTTATCATTAAAGAGTACTCCCATTACTTCTTTTCCATTAGTAACAAGAGCTACTAGCCCTACTTTTACCCGAGAATATGTAAAAGTTCTATCTCTAATTACTTCAATAAAATCTTTAGATACGGTGACTTTATTATATTTCATATTTTGAAATGTATCTTTATCAATTAAAAATAAAGGAATCTTTTTGATATTAATAATATTATCTTTTTTGTCCCACTCAAAAAAACTATAATAATCTTCATTGAAATTGAGAACGATATCATAAATAAAATTCATCTTTCTTATCTCCTTTTATAGTTATTGACAAAATCATAATTATAAGGCCAATTATGCTATAGTAACATTCTATTCTTCTGCTAATAAAATTAACATAATTAAGAAAATTATACCCAATTGTCATAAGATTAAGATATAATATGATAAAACTACATCCAATTACCATAAGTCCAAATCCTAGTAAAAAGAAAAAAACTCTTACCATAACATCCCTCATTAAAATTTATTCGAACGAGAAAATATTATTAAGAGTTTTTTATTATTCTATTTTTTGTCGGTCTTCAATTTCTACTTTACTAATAGAATCAAATCTTTTAGATATTTTATCAGTGGTTACATTAATATTTTCAATATCTTTATTTACAGTCTCAATACTTCGAGATAATTTATCCCAACGTTCTCTATATCTTGCAAATTCTACTCCAAGTTTATTAAGTTCTTCATGAATTATGCTGGCATATTTATCTCTTTCCATATTTTTAAGTAACACTTCAATAATTGTAAATGTCGATATAAGAGTGGTTGGAGAACATATCCATACTCTTTTTTTGTGAGCGTATTCTATTAAATCACTATGATAGGCATTAATTTCCGCAAATAAAGCTTCGGCTGGTAAAAACATGATAGCTTGATCGGATGTAATTCCGGGAATAATATATTTACTACTTATAGCATCAATATGTTTTTTAACATCTGCCTTAAATTCTTTTTCTGCTACATTTCGATCTAACTGGGAAAGATTTTTATCGACCATCTTTTGATAGTGCTCCAAAGGAAACTTGGAATCGATTGCTACAGTACCTAAAGGTTCAGGAGCAAAGATGACAGCATCTGCGATAGTACTATTGGGAAAAGTATACTGGAGTCTATATACTTTATCATTTCTTTCTCCAAAAATACTGACTAAAATGTGTTTAAGATTAATTTCTCCAAATATTCCTCTACTTTTTTTATCAGTTAAAATACTCTGTAAAGATACAATGTCAGTGGAAAGTGTATCAATTTTTTTCTGGGCTTCATCAATCTTTGAAAGTCTTTCTAATATATTAGTAAAAGTTTTATTGGTTTTGGCAAAATTATCATCAAGTCTTTCATTGACCTTACTGTTAATTTGTGTGAGTTTATTTTCGATTCTTTCATTTAGTCCATTAAAGTTATCGGTCATTGTCTTCATTATATCGATTTGAAAATTAGCTAGCTCTTTGACTGTATTAGTTTCTAAATTGCCAATTCTTTCGGTAATTTTTCCTTCGTTAACATTTTTGATTATTGCTATAATTACTAATATTATAACAATGATAAGTAATCCTATTATTACGTAATTAATCATAATAAATAAACACCATCTTTCTTAATAAAGTATAGCATAACTTTTAGTCTAAGTAAATAAAAAATATTATAAAAACAAACATTTGTATTATAAAAAGAGAGATAGCTTAAAATTTAAAATCTCTCTTAAGTTAATAATATTGAATTTTGCTCTCTTTTTATTAATTATTGACACCATGTCTAACTACTGGAGTACTATTTGTTATAGCTGAAAAGGTATAGCCATTATTTTTTCCAAATCTTATTATATCTCTAAGGGCATTTACAGTAGCAGTATGGCTTCCTGAATCATGCATGAGGACAACATTAGTCTTACCATGTGATAAGTTATTTACTACATTAGCATAAATATTACCGCTATTATAGATATCACCACCAGCATCATTGGAGTCAACGTTCCAATCAAAATAATTGTATCCTCTTTTTACTACTTCACTAGTTAAGTAAGTCATGATACCTTTACTGTAATTTCTACTTACAGTATTAGAACTTCCTCCCGGAAACCTAATTATCGTCGGTCTAATTCCTATTACGTTATATACGCGATCACTAACCATTTGAAGATCTTCAAAATAATTATCAATACTAGAATATACATAAGCATAATCGTGAGTATAACTATGTAATGCAATAGTATGACCAGAATTGTAAGCTCTTCTCGTGTAATCGTTAGCACTAGTTACAAAGAATGTTGCCTTAACATTTTCTTCATCTAAAATATCGAGTATTTGACTTGTCAAATAACTAGGACCATCATCAAATGTTAAGTAGATAACGCCATTGCCATAGTAATTATAAGTAGGTCTATTTATGACGATAACTTTTCTACTTATTTCAGTTTTGTTTTCACTAGAATCGGTAACTTCATATTTTATTTCGTATGTACCTAATTTGCTTGTATCGACAGTACCTGTTACTATAACTTTAGAGGTTATGTCACCATCACAGTTATCAGTGGCAATGTACAGAGGATCAACAAATTTATTACCTAAATATACGTACATTTCTTCTTCGCCATTTAAAGTAATTAAAGGTTCATCTTTATCTTCATATTTGATATATCTTCTGACAATATCAGTATTTCCAGAACTATCACTTATCGTATATACAATACTATTATCTTTTTCGTATATTACTACTTTATCAGTAATATCTTTATCATAATTATCAAATGCTGTAAAGCCTTCTTCTTCATATATTTTATTGGGACAAACGCTAGTATCTTTTTCTCCATTTAAAGTAATTATTGGCTTTTCATTATCGACAACATAGATGGAAAAATCTTTTTTGACATGATAAAATAAATATTTAATTTTTCCAGTAACAGTTTGTTTACCTACTACACCGCTATCGATATTGCCATCAAAAGTAACTCGGTTAGTTAAATCTGTAAATAAGTTAAAAGCTTTATATTCAAATTTTTCATCACTATTAAAAGCAATAGTATTATCATCAATAACAATATTGGGATAAAGTACTGAGTATAAAAGTAAAAGAAAAGTAATAAATATTAAAATTAAAAATAGTATTTTAAGCTTTTTCACTACGTTCACATCCTACTATAAAAATTATATCACATAATGAAAAAAGCAAACAAAAAAATTATGTTTTAATTAAAAAAAATATCAATATTTGATATTATTCTAAGACAGTATTTTTATCTGGCTTTACATTTTTTTCGTATACAGTAACTTTATCTTTGCTATCGATAGTAGCTAAAAGAATTTTTTTATAGTCAGTATATCCTTGTACTTTTAATTCATGATCTAACCATTCTTTATCTTTACCAAAAGATTCCATGTTATTTTTCATATATTTGCTATCGATAATTACATTAGCGGTAAGGGAATCTTTATCTGTTTTAATTTTCATATCTTTTTTAGTAGCGGGTTTTTCTTTTTCTTTTGGAAGAAAACTAATTGAACCATTTATTTCCATGATAGCATAAGATATTTCATCTAGATTAAAATAACCTGCTACTCTAGCTTCCGATAGAAGTTGATTAACATCAATTTTAGCTTTTTTAAGTCCAGATTCGATAATTTTTGAGTTTTCCACAAGAACTGTTGGTACACCGGTAAGGAATCTTCTCGCCTTGATACTTTTCATAGTTAATATTGAAATTATATAAGCAATAAAGCCATATAAAAGAAGAGAAAAAATACCCGCTATTAAATCTTTTTCTAAATCGAGAGAAATATCGGCTGCTATAGAACCGATAGTTATTCCTACTATATAGTCAAATAAACTTAGTTGTGATATTTGTTTTTTTCCAAGCATTTTAGCTATTAAAAATAAGAGAAATAAAACAATAACTGTTCGATAACCAATTCCAATAAAATCATTCATAAGAAAACACCTCATACATATTATGAGATGTTTTTTTAATTATATACCTCTTATATTATTAGTAATCATTGATATTATTAGAGTGAAAATAATTACAATATAATATTTACATAAAATTTTATAGATAAATTGTAAGGTATTTAGTCTGTTAAGAATAATATCTACAATTAAGAAAATACAAATTATTATATAACCTATAAATAATGGTATGCCAAGAATATTATAATTAAAAGCTTCTAAAAACTTCAAGTGGAAAATAGCTATAAAGCTTCTTGTAAGTCCACATCCCGGACAACTAATATTAAATACTTTTTTTAATAGGCATTCAATATTAAGACTTCCACTTGTAACAATACCTATAAATAAAATACTAAAAATGATAATAAGTATATTATAAACTCTTTTCATTAATCTCTTAATGGATTACCATTAGCATCTTTATTAATACTACCAGAAAGAATCATAATTCCTTCGATTAATCCCCAAACAGCTGCTACGGCTGGACCAATGAAACACATAATCCATCCAATTAAAGTTAGTAATAGTTGAGCTACTGCTTTACCAGTATACCCTAAATAAAAATTGTGAACTCCAAATGTGCCTAGGAATATTCCTAAGAGACCAGCGGCCATTTTTGATTTAGCATTAGGGTCATCATTACTAGATGTATTATCTTTCTTAACTTTTACACCACATTTTAAACAGATATCTTGATTTTCATTAAGCTCTGCACCACAGTTTGAACAAAACTTTGCCATTTTTACTCCTCCTTTTTTGACAATTTAATTCTATCATAATTTTATAAATTTGTAAATTTTTCGATAATATTTTTTAGTAATTCTTTTTCTTTTAGTAAACTTTCTCTCTCTTTATTTACTATATCTTTAGGAGCTTTACTTGTATAATTAGTATTATTAAGTAATTTTTCTCTTCTGGCAATTGAACTTTCTAAGGTTTCTTTTTCTTTCATAATTTTTTCTTTTTCTTGCTTCAAACTATCTCTATTATCATAGATAAGTCCAATTTCTAATTCTTTATATTTTATGTTATAAGATATTTCTTTAGAAGAATTAGTTACTTTATCACCTAATTTTAACATATTTATAATAAGTTCTTTTTCATGTGAATTAGGAATATTTAAAACAACTGAAAAATCTTTACCTATATTAAGTTCAGACTTTTTATTTCTAAACATTGTAATAAATTCTAATACAGTATCGATATTTGTTTCAAAAATTTCTTTTTTATTATAAACAGGATAATTGGAAAGTATAATTGAATCACTTTCGCGAATAGGAAGCTTACTATATATTTCTTCGGTAACAAAAGGCATAAATGGATGAAGCATTTTAAGAATATCGGAAAGGACTTTAATTAAGACACTTTTGGTTATATTGTCTTGATAAAATTTTGATAATTCAATATATTTATCACAAAAGTCATTCCATACAAAATTATATAAAGAAGATCCTGCCAAATTAAAATCATATTTATCCATATTTTTACGAACTTCTTTAATTGTTTTATTTAATTTAGTTAATATCCACTTATCTTGCTCTTTTAAATTATCCAAGCAATAATCATCTGCATTGAAATCATCCATATTCATAAGAACGAATCTTGAAGCATTCCAAATTTTATTGATAAAATTCCAAGCGGCTTTAACTTTTTCTTCATCGTATCTTTGATCCATTCCTGAAGCAGTATTTGTTGTGAGAAAGAATCTGAGTGAATCGGCTCCATAGTTGTCTATTACATCCATTGGATCGATACCATTTCCAAGACTTTTACTCATTTTTCTTCCTTGCTTGTCTCTTATAAGTCCATGAATCAAACATTCTTTAAAAGGTCTTTCTCCTAAAAATTCCAATCCTTGGAAAGTCATTCGATTAACCCAAAAAGGAATAATGTCATAGCCTGTAACTAGAATATTATTAGGATAATATCTTTCTAGTAATTTTGTATCATCAGGCCATCCTAATGTACTAAAAGGCCATAGGGCACTTGAAAACCATGTATCTAAAACATCAGGATCTTGTACCCATCCTTCTTCAGATGGTGCCTCCATTCCGACATATATTTGATTATCTTTGTACCAAGCTGGAATTCTATGACCCCACCATAACTGTCTAGATATACACCAGTCGTAAGTTATTTCCATCCAATGATTCATAATTTTTTCATATCTACTTGGAATAAAGTTAACTTTAGTATTTTTATTTTTCTGGTTTTCTAATACCCTGTCAGCAAGTGGCCTCATTTTAACAAACCATTGTTTAGATAAATATGGCTCAATCATTACATCTGTTCTTTCGGAAAAACCAACGTTATGGTTAATTGGTTCTACACTAATTAATAAATCTTTGTCTTTTAATTCTTTGACTAATTTATCACGGCATTCGAATCTATCAAGACCTGCATATTGACCTGCATTGTCATTCATTGTGCCATCAGTATTCATTATAATAATTCTATCTAAATTATGTCTATTACCAACTTCAAAATCATTAGGATCATGAGCGGGTGTAATTTTAACTACCCCAGTTCCAAACTCCATATCAGCATGATAGTCGGCAATAATGGGAATTTTTTTATTAAGAATTGGTAATATAACATTTTTTCCAATATACTTTTTATATCTATTATCATCAGGATTAACCGCTACTGCAGTATCACCGAATAGTGTTTCTGGCCTTGTTGTGGCAACTTCTAAATATTCATCACTATCTTCTAATAAATATTTAATATGATAGAAGAAACCTGGTACATCTTTATAGATAACTTCCTCTGCCGATAATGCTGTTCTGGCAGCTGGATCCCAATTAATAATTCTTTCTCCTCTATAAATTAAACCTTTATTATATAAATCGACAAATACTTTTTTGACGGCTTTAGAAAGCCCTTCATCTAGAGTAAATCTTTCTTTTGAATAGTCGAGAGCAAGACCTAATTTAGCCCACTGCTGATGAATACTTTCAGCATATTCTTTTTTCCAATCCCAAGCAATTTTAAGCCATTCTTCTCTATCCATGCTTCTTGGATCAATACCTTCAGATTTTAATTTTTTATCAATTTTGGCTTGTGTTGCGATACCAGCATGGTCCATTCCTGGAATCCATAATGCATCGAATCCACACATTTTTTTATACCTTATAATAATATCTTGTAATGTTGTATCCCAAGCATGACCTAAATGTAACTTACCAGTAACATTAGGAGGAGGAATAACAATTACAAAAGGTTCTTTATTTAAATCATTGGAAGTAAAATATCCGTTATCTTTCCACTTTTGATATTTATCTTTTTCTACTTCCAAGTGATTATATTTCTTATCTAACATTAATACCACCCAATCTTTTATCGACGTAGTTATTTAAGACAACTTTAAGTTGCATAAAAAAATTCTCAATCTTTTTATCTTCAAAAGTCAATAATTCCATTATCTTATCAATATAACCTTTCTGTTTTAAAATATAATAAGAATATTTATAATTGAAAGAATACATTTTTGATAGGACAATTACGACACTATCAGCACTATTTTCACTCATTCTAGGACTAATAGTCTTAAATTTTTTAAAATCTTCATAAATAAGAGTATTAGGATAACTATTTATTCTAGTATCTACATAAGGGTAATTAACAAAGACTCTAAAAGAATCTAAGTTATGGGCGTCTTTAATTATCGCACATACATGCTTTGTTTTTTCATCTATTCCTACTGGAAAACCATTTTTTTCATAAGAATAAATAGCCAACTTAACAGTTTCATCATATTTCTTATCCTTAGTCACTTCTCTTATAAGTTTTTTATTAAATAATACATCGATTGTTTTTTCGTATGAATCTTCATTATCGCCATCTATATGGTAATTAGGAGTTTTTGAAAAAGAGCCAATTTCATGGAATAAGGCAATAAATTCACATAGAGCGACATCTTCTTCATCAAACAAGTCAAGACCGCTAGCTAATTCTCGTGCTATTTCCATAACTTTTAAACTATGAAAATAAATTGCTTTAATATTAATATTATTCATATCATATTTTCTAACATATTGTTCGAAGATTTTCATAATTCTATTACTCTTCATAATTACCTCCTAATAAATATTAAATTATTCCGTGATTTAATTAATATAAGTATATAATAATTTTCTTTATTTTTCAAGTAAATTACTATAAAAATAAATCTAATCTATTTATAAATAATTCTCTTGATATTACAAGAAAAAATTGGAAAATATACTATATGATAATGATGTTATATGGTATGAAAAATACATATTATAAAAAAGTAAACGAATAATGACTTTAACATTATTCGTTTTGTACTATGTTTATTATTTCCATATCATTATAATTAGTAAAATTATTTTACATCATACTGATCTATTTTCCAACCTTTATCAGTTTTTGCTAGTGTAATGTCGATAGTTTCTTCGTATGGATAGCCACCTGCATCTTTCCAAGTAGCATGTATATTAGCGACTATTTCTGCTTCGGTAACATTTATAATATTATAAGAAACGTTAGATAATTCGATTTTAGCCATATTGCTTCCTTTTCCAGTATTTGCGTAATATAAAGAACCATCTTTTTCATAATAATTATACATAACTGTTCCATCTGACATAACTATTGATTTAGTAGTCATTGTTACTTTATTTTCTAAATTATTAGAATAGTAGCTATCTGTAAAGAAAGTTTTAAAATAGTTTACTAATTCATCATATGAATTAAATTCAGAACATTTATAATAACCATTCCAAGTATGATCTAGTCCTAATTCTTTTTCAGTGTATATCTTATTATCACTACTAGAGCAATATGTTAATGAGCCATTATCCATTATTCTTCTTACTGCATTATTAGTGAATAAATTTTTAACAACTTCTTCTGCCTCATTATTAGAAATAATGCCATTATCATTGTTATTTGAATTATCATTAATATTTGAATCATCAACATTATCATTAACATTGTTATTATTGCTATTCCAAGTAATTTTACCAGTTGCAAATAATACACCTAATGCCAGTAGTATTAAAATTATGATTACCAATAAAATTATTACTATTACACTATTATTCTTTTTTTCCTTTCCCACTTTTATACTCCTTTCATTTCAAATTACAATATATTTGTAATTAAGTTGCAAGTAATAGCAAAGTAAATTATTTATTTCTCATTATCATGAATAATTTTCTCAATTTCTAATACAGCTTTTTTAATATCATCATTAATAACTACATAGTCATACTTATCTTTATAAAGTTCTTCTTCTTTAGCTCGTTTTAATCTCCTATTAATATCTTCTTCACTATCTGTATTTCGCATTTTAAGTCGTCTTTCTAATTCTTCGATACTAGGAGGCATGATAAATATTGTAATAGCGGTAGGATAAACTTTCTTAATTTTCATAGTTCCTTGGACTTCTATTATGGCAATGACATTCTTTCCTTGTTCTGTCTTTTCAATGATATAGTTTTTGGGGGTACCATAATAGTTGTTATTATAGATAGCCCATTCAAAAAAGTCTTCCTCTTTTATTTTCTCTTCAAATAAACTTTTATTTATGAAAAAATAATCTTGACCTTCAATCTCTCCCTTTCTTTTATTGCGGGTTGTTACGGAAACAGAATATTCTCCATAACCATCTTTAACAAGTTCATCAACTAGTACATTTTTACCAACTCCAGAGGGGCCCGATAAAATAACAAATATGCCTTTTTTCATTTATTTCACCTCATTACTCTAAAATATTTATATTATTTACTACAACTTGATACTTATCGAATCTTTTTTCTACTTTTCCATTAATACTTATGATATTTCCTGTTTTAACATTATTGAATCTTTTATAAGTAGTTGGAAATACTGTCAAAGATATTTCTCCAAACTCATCATTTCCCGTAATAAAGGCCATGACATCATTATTTTTAGTAGTGGTTTCTCTAATCCTACTTATCATGACGATAATACTAACATTCTTATCGAAAAATTTATCAATATTTGAAGAATTTACAAAATATTCACCACGATATTTACTTATTGGATGTTCTGTCAAGAAGAATCCGATTGTCTTGAGTTCTAAATTTATCATTTCTTTTTTAGTATATTCTTCGGTAATATCAATTTCTGGTTTTTCAATTTCAATCATGCCTGCGTCTCTTGCAATATCAGCATAATTAATAATATTATCGATATTATTAACGAGAGTTTTTTTATTGTATTCAAAACATTCAAAAGCTCCGGCATATATTAAATTTAAGATAACTTTTTTATTAAGGGATGGCATTCTTATTACAAAATCTTCAAATCCTTTAAATTTTGCTTTTTCTCTTTCTTTAATAATATCATTAGCACTAGCGGTTCCAACACTATTAATAATTGAAAGAGGACATCTTATACCTCTATCACTAACATAGTATAGATTTTTGCTTTCATTGACGTCAGGAGGAAGAATTTTTATATTAGCTTGCCTTGCCCTATTTAAATATATATTCATTTTTTCGTTATTACCAATTACATTGGAAAGAAGGCCAGCGATAAAATATTTTAAAAAGTATGTCTTAATAAAAGCCATTTTATAGGCAATAATCGAGTAAGCAACGGAATGAGCTTTATTGAATCCATAATTAGCAAATTTTAAAATAAGGTCATATACTCTTACCGCTAGCGACTCGCTGTATCCTCTTTCTAGACAGCCATTAATAAATTTGGGCTTTTCTTTTAAAATAATCTCTTCTTTCTTTTTTGACATTGCTCTTCTTAGAATATCAGCTTCACCAAAAGAATAACCGGCCATTTTGCGGACTATTTGCATAATTTGTTCCTGATAGATGATGATTCCATAAGTTGGTTTTAAAATTTCTTGAATATCGGGATGAAGGTAGTCTATTTCTTCTCTTCCTTCTCTTCTAGCAATAAAAGAATCGATATTATCCATTGGACCGGGTCTATAAAGGGCTAGAGCTAGGGCAATATCATCAAAAGAGCTTACTTTTAATTTCTTGAGAAATCTTTTCATACCGGGTGATTCAAACTGAAAAATACCATCAGTATCGACATCATAGAAAATTTTAAGCGTTTTTTTATCATCTAAAGGGATTCTGTCAAAACTAATATTAATTTTTTCTTTTTCTTTAATATCTTCGATAACATTACTGATAAGAGTTAAATTATCTAATCCTAAAAAATCCATTTTTAGTAGACCTAAAGGTTCTAAGTAATCTTTGGAGAAAGCTGTCGTATAAATACCTAGAGGGTTTTTGTATAGGGGAATGATTTCATCGATATCGATATTACTCATTACAATACCGGCAGCATGAACGGAAATATGTCTTGGTAATCCTTCTAAAGCAAGAGCAATTTCATAGAGTCTTTGATATTCTTCTTTAGAATTAATTAATCTAAAAAACTTGGATTCGGGAATATAGGAATCTTTTAGTTCTTTACTGGTAATAGCTTTGGCAAGTTCGTCGACAATAGGTAAAGAAATATTGAAGCACCTTCCTAAATCTCTAATTACTTGTTTAGCTCCTAGGGTATTAAAAGTAATGATACCCGCTACTTTTTTAGCACCATATTTTTGAGTAACGTAATCGACAACTAAGTTTCTTTTTTCACTGTCAAAGTCGATATCAATATCGGGCATGGTAACTCTTTCGGGATTTAAAAATCTTTCGAATAGTAAGTCATACTTGATGGGATCGATATCGGTAATACCAATAGCATATGAAGCTAAACTACCAGCGGCACTTCCTCTTCCTGGACCAACTAGTATGTTATTAAACTTGGCATATTTTACATAGTCCCATACAACTAGAAAATAATCACAAAAGCCCATTTCTTTAATAACATTAAGTTCGTAATTTAATCTTTCTTGATAATTATTGGGAACTACTCCGCCAAGTCTTTTCTTTAATCCTTTATTACATAAATTGGTAAGAAAGGTAAAGGAATCAATATTTTTATCATAAATAGGAAGGAGACCTTTTTGATACTCTAATGTCACGTTACATTCTTCTTCTATTTTTTTCATGTTGCAGCGGACATTTTCAGTAGTTAAATCGAGAAATTTTTCTCTATCTAATAAATATTTATCTTTAAATCTACCGAGTTCTATTTCTCCTAATTTTTTTTCTTCTTTTATCATAAAGAGATAATCTAAGTATTTATAATCTTTTTCATGTAAATAAGAGACATCATTAATAAATACTTCGTCTTCGCTGGTATCTATTCTCTCATCAGTATTCGAGTATCCAATATAGTGTTCTTTAAAGATATCTATAATGTTTTTATTATACGAAGAATATGGCATAATTAAAATAATATTATCAGAAAAAGAAGTTAGTTCTTCCCTAGTAATATTTCTTTCTGATACAATAGTAGCTATTTTAATTAAGTTTTTATACCCATTATTATTTTTAGCAAGAAGAATATATCGGTCATTTGGATCTTTGATTTCCATACCAATAATTGGTTTTATATCTCTTTTTTTACATGCTAAATAAAATTCATATACTCCAAACATATTATTGGTATCAGTAATAGCTAAAGAGGAATAGTTAAGTTCCTTAGCCTTATCTAAAAGTTTATCTATTTTATTTAAACTTTCTAAAATAGAATAACTACTTTTTACTTCTAAAGCCGTAAACATAACTATTCCTCCTTTGGTAACACAAATTTTAATTAAAATCTAAGTGTCAAATAGGCAATAATAACACCCGCTAGGGCTATAATAGCGGCCAATGTGGCAACACCAGCGAAGCCATTACTACCAGGTCCAATATTTGAAGGTCCTTTAATTTTGTTTGCCGAAGAATTAGGTCTATTTGCTAAAGTATAATTTTCAGTTCCTTCATCGAGTCTACCACCTAATGGAGCATCATTTCCTTCGATTGTCATTCTTGATTTACCATTATTATCAGTAAAAGTTCTTTCCATTTTTTTCCCTCACTTTCTTCTGTTTTCCGCAATCATTATAATATTATCGGTTAAATATTTAATTCTTTCAATAATTCGACGAGCTTTAACTTTTCCTTCACTATCGTTGGAAGATAGATGTTCTTCTAATTCTTCGATTGAATAATTTGATGTGAAGAAAGTTGGTAATCCTTCTTGCATTCGATATTGTAAAAGAGTTCCTAATATTTCATCTCTATTCCAACTGGTAACTGTCTCGGCACCGATATCATCTATGAGAAGGAGATCAGCTTTTTTTATTTTATTGAATATATTACCAAAATCATCAGAAAAACTACTTTTTAGTTCTCTTAAAAATTCGGGATAATATATTATTGCTACTTTATAGCCTTTTTTTGCTAATTCATTAAAACTTGCGGCAACTAAATATGTTTTACCACATCCAAAATTTCCTGTCAAGTATAGTCCTTTACATTTTTCATTATTTTCATATTTTTTTATAAAGGTAGTTAGCCATCTGATCGTTTCAGTTCTATTTTTGTCATCAGTAAAGATATTTTTCATCGAAGCAGATAGTATTTCTCTTGGCATATCGAACGACATAATGTTATTTTGATATTCATTTTCTTTATCTAATTTCTTTTTATATTTACAGGGAACATAAGAAAATACAATATTATCATGTTCTATTTCAGGGTAATAAACAAAACCAGTAATAATATTTTTACATTCCATAATATTTTTACATTGAGCGCAATTTTTTAGATTTTCGGCAGAGTCAACAAAATGAGAAGTATATTTGACTAATTCGCTTCTAGGAGCTTTAATTTTACTAACTAGTTTTTTGAATGTTTCATCATTTAATGCTTCTTCGAATTGTCTTTCTAGTTCGTATTTATTTAGAGTAAATTTTTTATTAATTATTTCATTCGTACTCTTCATTATTTATACTCCTTTAATAATTCTTCTAATTGGTTATCTCCATCTTCATCAGGTGTCTCTTTTTTTATTTCTTTATCAAACCAAGATGGGACTTTATCATTTTTAATTATATTATTATTGTCTCTTTTCTTTCTCTTTTTATGTTCTTTTTCTGCTAAGTTCATAGCGTCTTCTACTGTCTCGATACCTAATCTTTGCCATTCTCCCGCTAAAGTTTCGACGAGTCCTCTCGTCAGTTTGTTTTCATTTGTATTTAGTATATAATCGATTAAAACATTTACTACTCCTGGTTTTAATTTATAGTCGATAAGTAAGTCTTCGATAAGTTTTAAGTCTCTTCGCGTTGGTTCGATACCATTATTTTTAGATATTAGAAGGTCACGAGGAGATATAGTTTCAAAAGTATAAATCATCTTAGCTCTTCGGGAAGTATCACCAATTGGCTTTCGCAAGTATTCGGGCTGAGTATTATCGATAATTGTAGGAAGCATTCCTCCATTGTCAAATTGATAATAATTACGAGAACTTTTACGAAGTTCTTCTTTATTTATTGTTCCCTTGTCATTGAAACAACCTTTAATTATATTTGACATTTTTATTGCATCAATATCATATATGAAAGATAAATTAATAATGAGCTCTTTAATTTCTTTGGTAAATACTCTATTGGTATCGATATTTTTAGGCATTGAACTAATTAAGAAATTAAAATCAAAATTGCTATTAATATTAAGTCTTAATTTGTTATATTTTCTTATATCTTCTAGTGATAAATCATATGAAGTTAAAGATACACTCTCAAAAACATCATTAAAACTCTTAGTGATATCTATATAATTACTGGTATTAAATCTTGGTAATTTAAAAGTTTTAACTAAATTATCATACTCATTTTTACCGACATTACTATATAAAACAATATTTAAAATGGGATGTGATAAGAATTCGGAAGCACTAGCGGGAGAATACATCTGATATATATAATTGTTAATATTCCCTTTCTTAACGAGAGTTTTGATTAAGCCGATAGCTTCTAATTTCTGTCTTGCCCTTTCGATTTCATTAATTGTCATTCGAAGACTAGACACGAGTTTTTGATGAGAAAAGTCTTTGCTGACAATCTCTGAAGTATCTAAATCCGACCATAGCGAAAAATATAGCATTACTGCTTCCATTCCTATAACTGGTAGATATAGATTGGTAATAATTTTTCTATCTTCGTCATGTAAAATAGTTTTATTAATGACAACATATGTATCCGCAGGCATTAATTCATATCTCTCCATGGCATCACATTCCTTACACATATTGTATAATAAAAAGATATAAAAGTAAAGAAAAAGTATTGATGTTAATTTAATTATTAGAGGTAATTATTTAATATTTGAACTACTATTTATGACAGTTTTTATTTTCCTTTTTTTATAGTGACATATTTTTTTATTGACAGATATACCAAATTCTTTTCTAATTTTATTTAATGCCATATCTCTAATATTTCTTACCCATTCTCCGCTCATATGATATTTTTCGGCCACTACTCTAAGTGGAGAGGCATTTCGACCATATAATCCAAATAATTGTATTAAAATATCTTTTTCAGTAGAGGTTAAATAGTCTTTTTCAAATATTTCTGATAAAAGAGTTTTAGAGATTACCATGTCTTCAATACTAATATCATCTGATTGAATAAAGTCTTGCAATTCTGTATTTTCGGCTACTCCAACTTTATTATTAATACTGATAGTATCAACTTGATATTTTTTTAATTCCATAATTTCCTTTAATGATTTATTCATTGCTATAGCTACTTCTTCATCAGTTGGCATTCTATTTAATTTAATTTCTAATTCATATACTATTTGCTGATATTTTCTTAACTTTATAAGCAAATTTTTACTTACTTTAATATTTCTTGTCTTTTCATAAATAGCACTTATGAGGGCTTGCCTAATCCAATAAATGGCATATGTTGAAAATCTATAGCCTTTACTTACATCGAATTTATCTAAAGCTGTCATCAAACCTATATTACCTTCTTGAATTAAATCTAAAAGGGGTAATCCATGGCCAATATATTTATTAGCTATCGATATAACTAGCTTTAAATTACTTTCAATAAATTTTATTCTAGCTTCTTCATCACCTTGAGATACTTTGAGAGCTAGCTCTATTTCTTGCTTGGGAGTTAACAAGGGTATTTCTTCAATATCTTTTATATACATTTTAATACTATCAGATTCAATTGTTTTTGCTTTATAATGTATATCATTATTTGATAATGTTTCAATTTCCAATGAATTATCTTTCATTTTATCGACTCCCTTTATTTATTTTTATGATTTTTTATTTGATTATACTACGGCAAAAAAAATAAACCTAATACACAATAATATTTACTATTTTATCACTTTTATATGTTTTAGTAAATACTATTTTTTCCTTCCGCACTAAAGTAGCTTCAGGCTTTTGTAAGCCTTATGGTCTTACAAAAAGAAATTTAGAGCCTATAAAAGTCTCTAAATTTAATTATATAAAGATAGATGGTTTGCAATAATTAATGGCTTACTTTTTTATTAAGCATTTATTTTCTACTTTTCCTTTTTCTACATCTAATATAATATCGGTATTTAACAAACTATTATACTTTCGATTATGCGATATACTGATAATAGTTCCTATATAGTTTTTTATTAACTCGTAGATTAAATTTAATGCTTCTGTATCAAGATGATTGGTAACTTCATCTAAAATTAAAACATTTGTTTTTTCTAGAGCCATTTTTGCCAAATTGACTCTTGTTCTTTCTCCCGGAGATAAAGACATATATAATTTATCTTTATCATTGTAGCTAATGTCAAACTTATCAAGTATGATGAAAAGTTGTGACAAATCTATATTATTTTTGTCTTTTGTTAAATAACTTAGTATTGTATCATTATTTTCAGTTGAGGCTAATGTATCTTGAGAAATGTAGCCTATTTTAACATTTTTACCAATTATAACTTTTCCACTTATCGGTTGTATTTCACATAATATTGTTTTGACGAAAGTTGTCTTGCCACTACCATTTTTACCATCTATTCTTATTTTTGTTCCAAAAGGAATTGATAAAGTGATTGATTTTGTTCTAAAATTATCATACCCACAAACTAAATTATCTAAAATAATATCTTTATTACCCTTAGAATCATCTAAATCAAATACTACGTTTATTGGCTTTTTTTCTTTGAAATTTGGAATATCAATTTCATTTAAAGCTTTTGATAATTTTCCTAAATTAGCAGTATTAGTTCTTTCTTTGGCAAAATTATTAGCAATTTTATCATTATCACTATGTGCTTTTTTATTAAGTCCTCTACTCGCCCATTCATTTGCTTTAGTCAACTGTTTTTTCAACTTTTCTTTTTTTTCTATAGCATTAGTGTAATCATCTAATTGTCTTTTATATTCTATTTCTTTTTTTGCCAAGTAATCATTATAACCTAAGTTATATTCAGAAATTTTTCCTTCATTTAATTCAAATATCTTTGTAGCAATATTATTTAAAAATTCTTCATCATGAGATACAATTATCATTTTTTTATTAGAAAGCTTTAAATAATTTTCTAGCCAGAGTATTGCTTCAATATCTAAATTATTAGTGGGTTCGTCTAAAAGTAATATATCAGAATTTTTTAAAAGAAGTATGGCAATTAATATTTTTATTTTCTCTCCACCTGATAAGTATCTAACTTTAGTTTCTAAATCATTGTCAAAATGTAGACCACTCAAAACAATTTTTAAATTATCTTCAAAATTATATCCATCTAGAGCTAAAAATTTATTTATTATATCTCCATACTCGTTCATGTTTTCTTCAGATAAATTTGCTTCTAAATAGTTTAAGCGTTTTTCAAGTTTATCAATGCCTATTTCTTTCTTTATAAATTCTATAATAGAATAATCATTAAATACATGTGGAATTTCTTGCTTTAAATAACTTATTGTTTCTCCAAATGTTTTAATACTTCCAGAATCTACGATTAATTCACCCGCTAATGATTTTAGTAAAGTTGACTTTCCACTGCCATTAGGGCCAACTAAAGCAATTTTGTCTTTATTATTAAGAGAAAATGATACTCCATTTAAAACATTTTTGTCGGAAAATGATACTTTTAAATTATTTACTATCATGGGAACCACACACCTCACAGTTCTCTTTCTTTTTCCACTGAATCTTTTTTATATTATAATTAGCTAAATCGAACTTTAATGATTTATAGTTTTATTGAAAATAATAAATGGTCCAATTATTAAAATATTTATGAAAAGTCTAAAATATTTTTTCTAAATTATATTATATATGAATTTACTTAATTGTCAATTTAAATTCAGGTATTTTATTCAAGATGCTTGCAAGCTACAAAAAGAAATTTAGAGCCTATAAAAGTCTCTAAATTTAATTATATAAAGATATATGGTTTGCAATAATTAATGCCCTATTTTTTTATTTTCTATTCTTACTCCAAATATACCAAGAATTAGAATGATGATTCCTAAGATAAGAATTACTGTATTATAGTCAAAGAGAAGATTGACAATTAGATTACCTGATATATGAATAATAATAGGAATTAAAATATTTTGATATTTGAGATAAAAATAAGCTAATATAAAGCCCACTATTAGAGCATATATTCCGACAATATGATTGGCATGACAAAAACTGAAAATTATTCCTGATAATAGAATTGTCATCATCTTCGAATTAAATTTACGAAGGCGAGGAACTAATTTATGCCGAAAGATAAGTTCTTCGAAAATAGGACCAATTATTGATGAAGAAATGATATAAGTAAAAGGAGATACATGATAGTTGACTTCGAATTTAATTCCTATTTTAAAAATAAACATATTAAAAATAATAGCAATAGATGTACCAATTAAAATGAATGGAAAATAATTAACTGTAGTTTTAATAGTAAATTTTTCTTTCCTATATATATAGATAATATATCCAATTTGAAATAATAAGACTAATAGATAAGCTCCTTTAGTGGCATTTTCTTTACCAAAAAGAAAAAATGATAAGATAAGTAAACTATAAAGAATAAGCATTATTCCAAAAATACTTCTTATAGAAAGCCATAAATTTTTTAAATACTTCATATCCACCTCTATTAATAGAAAAATAAGACAACTAAAAGAAAGTTGTCTTACTGTAAATTATGCTTTTACGTTATTAACGGCAAGCACGTTAATTGCCTGTAAACCTTTAGCAGTCTCGATGAGATCAAATTCGACAATTTGTCCTTCAGATAATGTCTTGTATCCATCTTGCTTAATTGCAGAATAATGAACGAAGATATCTTCGCCCTCTGGATAGTCAATGAAGCCATAACCTTTTTCATTGTTAAACCATTTAACTCTTCCTTGCATAATACCACCTTACCTTTCTGTTCTTCCCTACAAGAATATTATAGTATACTGCACTAGTGATTTGCAAACAATTAAGTAAGACAAAAAACGACAAAATTCTTGATGTGGTTATCATAAACAAACAAAATAATACCACTGCGGTATATTAAATTGTTTTCTTACTTGGAAGCTAGCAAAATAGAATGTCTAAATGAAAAATATTAACTACAGGTGTACTAAATAAAAAAAATAGAAATGTTATTTTCTATTTAATCTCAATTCCCATTATCTCGAGAATTCTATTTAAATCATTAATGTTTTCAAAATAAATATTTATTTTTTTATTGTCAACTTTAACTTTGGTTCCTAATACTTCTTGCATTTCATTTTCTACTTGTGAATATTTAGAATTAGAAGGTGTTTCTCTTCTAGTGATGGGGATTCTCTTCTTTATATCTTCGTTTTGACTTATTTCTTCGAGAGTATGAACACTCATATTTTCTTTGACGATTTTATCTGCTAGTTCTTCTACTTCATGGTCGTCTTCCATTTTACTTAAAACACGAGCATGTCCCATCGAGATTTCACCATTTAATATCATTTTTTGCACGTCTTCGGGTAAGTTTAAAAGTCCGAGTGTATTGGTAATATGACTTCTACTCTTACCTATCTTTTGAGCTAAATCTTCTTGCCTAATATCTAAATTATCGATAATACCTTTATAGGCCCAAGCAAGTTCAATAGCGGTAAGATTTTCTCTCTGAATGTTCTCGAGAAGGGATATTTCTCGCATTTCTTCGTCAGTGAAATCCTTAACTATTGCGGGGATTGTTTCCATACCGGCAAGCTTACTAGCTCTTAGTCTTCTTTCACCAGCGATAAGGTCGTAGCCTTTGATAGCTTTCTTGACGATAATTGGTTGAAAAACGCCAAAATTTTTAATTGATTCCGCTAATTCGTTTAATGCTTCTTCATTAAAAGTTTTACGAGGCTGATAAGGATTAGGTCTAATTTCAGATACTGGTAATTCTTTAATTTCATCTTCGGTTGCTGTTTCCATGATATTACTTTCAAAGGTATCAAAATCTAATACTTCACTTGAAAATAATTCCTCTAGTCCTTTACCTAGGGCTTTCTTCTTCTGTTCCATTTCTTTCTATAACCTCCTTTGCTAAATTTAAATAGGCAATAGTGCCTTTATTTCTTGGTTCATATTCGAGAATTGGTTTTCCATGTGATGGTGCTTCGGCAAGTCTTACGAGTCTTGGAATAATTGTATCGTAAACTCTTTCCTTGAAGAAACCTTTAATACTTTCGATAACTTCGACACCTAAATTTGTATTGGAAAACATCGTAAGTAAGACACCTTCAATATCGAGATTAGGATTAACTTTTCTTTGGGCGAGCATAATTGTATTGATAAGTTGCATAATTCCTTCCAATGCAAAGTATTCACACTGTACGGGAATTAAAACTGAGTTAGCGGCCGCGAGAGCATTGGTAGTAAGAATTCCTAATGATGGAGGACAATCGATTAAAATAAAGTCATAATTTTCTTTTACTTTAGTAAGTTCTTCTTTTAATCTTAATACTCTATTAAAAGTAGTTCCATCACTTTTGGCCTTTCGCTCTAACTCGATAAGTTCCATATCTACTCCGGCTAGATTGAGATATGCTGGAAGTAAATCGAGGTTCTTGCTCTTTGTCTTTATAATTGAATTTTGAATAGTATTTTTCATTGTCAGTACTTCATAAATACTACTCGATATATCACCTTTGTCAATTCCAACTCCTGTAGTAGCATTACCTTGAGGATCTAAATCGACAAGGAGAACTTTTTTATTTAAAACACCTAGAGAAGCCGCTAGATTAATACTGGTTGTCGTCTTCCCTACGCCCCCCTTTTGGTTTACGATTGCAATAATTTTTCCCATAAATGTCACCTTGTATTCCTTAATTACCATTGTATCAAAAAATATAAAAAAAAGAAAGGTCTTTTAAAATATTTCTTCTCTTTTTCCCTTTCGCATTTCATTGCTTCAGGCTTTTGTAAGCCTTGCTGTCTTCCAAAAGAATTTAGAGTCTAAGGTCTCTAAATTTAATATTTTTTTTTGATGTTATCGATTATTAATTGACATATTCAAAGTATACGTGTTATGATACTTAACAAGAAAATAAGTGCCCTAGTAAAAGCAATAAATATATTAGTTAAAAAGGAGATAAAATGGAAGAAATATATCAAAAATTAAATTATTATTTGAATGATATTTGTTCTTATTTAAATGAAGATGATTCTTTCCTATTAGATAATATATATCGTATTGGTGAAGTAAATGACTCTTTTTTTGGATTCATATATGATTACTCGCTAGAAAATGAAGTAGTTCAAAATCATTTAACTTATGAAGATGTTTATTTTTTAGCGAGAGAAATTATCGAACATATTGATAGTAGTTATCTCGAAAGTTTTGATAAATTAATAGCAAATGGGGAATTAGATTTTGGTTATGATGATGAATATGATGGCTCAGAATGTTTAATTACTTATGATAGGCAGAAACAAGAAGTAAAAACCTTAATTAATATTAGTAGAGAATTTAATTATAATGATGTAAGACTTTTAGTACACGAGTTTATTCATTATACTAATGCTAAAAAATATTCTACAAACTTTAATTACTTGGCGGAATTTTTAGCTATCTATTTTGAATTTTATGCTATTGACTATCTACTAGATAAAGGAGTAAATAGAGAAGAAATAGATTATCTATATAGAATTAAAGCTATAAGAAGAAATTCTAATTCTTTATTTAAATACGAAATTATTCTATTAGCTTATTTAAGCTTTGGTAATTTAGATAGTAAGACATTTACTTTATTACAAAAATATTTACTAAATGAGGAAGCAGAATATTCTGAAAAAGATTTCGAAAAAGAGTGTACTGATTTATGTAAAAGATTAAGTAAATGTGAAGAAGAAAATAAAGATATTTTAGAAGATAATCCTAAAAAAATAGGATATATACTTGGCGAAGAAATTATGGCTTATGATTATAAATATCTATTGGGGACTTTTTTAACAATTCTAGCTCGAAAATACTCAGATTTAGATTCTATTGTTTACTTAAATAATCATATATTTGACTATAATGATAAAAGCGTTTATGAAATATGTTTAAGTATTGGTATAGATATAAGTGATAAAGATTTAATTTCAAAATTACTTTCTGCGATGGAAGAATATATAATTAGTAAAGAACCTAATTGTAAGAAAGTTCGTCAGAAATAATTAAATTATCATTTCTCGAGGGTAATTTTAAGAGACTTGACTTTCTTTTATTTTAGTTTACAATAAATTTAAAAGTTTATTATTATAAGATTCCGACAAAAAGGAGTTGATTTTATGCAAATTAAAAATTTATCTTTATTTTTTGGAGTACAAGAAATTTTTGATGATATTAATTTAATAGTAAATGAAGGAGAAAAAGTTGGCATAGTAGGCGCTAATGGAGCGGGGAAAACTACTTTTTTCAAAGTTATATTAGGGCAAGTTATCCCCGATAGCGGGTCAATAAAGTTTAGTAATAATTCTAGAATTGAATGGTTACCACAGATTATTAGTGATGAAGTACCATCAATGAAGATAACAGTACTAGACTTTCTTTTATCTGGAAGACCGATAGAAAAACTAAATAAGGAATTACAAAGAATTTATGATAAAATAGGTATTGAAACATCTTTAGAAGGGCAGAGTCAATTATTTAAAAGTGCCGATAAAATTCAAAAAAAGCTCGAATACTGGGGCTATGATAGTGCAAATACAGAGTTACTTAAAATAATACATGGTTTAAGAATAACTGATGATATGCTAAATAAAAAATTAAATGAATTATCGGGAGGGCAAAAATCAAAGGTTGCTTTTGCCAAGCTTTTATATTCTAAACCAGAAGTTATTTTGTTAGATGAGCCAACTAATCATTTGGACTTTGAAACAAAGATATTTATAATGGAATTTTTAAAAGAATATAAAGGTAGTGTCTACGTTATCTCACACGACATAGAGTTTTTAAATGCGATAACGACTAAAATACTTTTTTTAGATAAAAGAACTAAAAAAATGAAGTTATATGATGGGAATTATAATAGATTTTTAAAATTAAATGAGGAATATGAAAAAGCTATTTTACGAGAAGCTAAAAGTCAAGAAAAGGAAATAAAGAAACTACAAGATATTGTCGATAAGTATCAGTCCTCTTCAGGGAAGAGAAAACGTATGGCACAAGATCGTGAAAAAAAATTAGCAAAATTGACAGAAAATAAAATAGAAGTTATTCCTCAAAGCAAAAAAGCGCAAATAAAAATGGAAAAGATGAGAGATAGTTCAAATTACCCAGTGACTGTTAGTAATTTGTATTTTAAGTATGATAAAAAGTCGCCAACTAATATAATTGAAAACTTGTCGTTTGAAATTCATAAAGGAGAGAAATTTTTAATAGTAGGGGAAAATGGAATTGGTAAATCGACTCTTTTAAAATTAATTATAGGCCAGTTGAAACCTGATTTGGGGACAATTAAATTTGGAAGTAAAACGGACTTAGGTTATTACGCTCAAGAACATGAGCTTTTAGATAATGAAAAAAGTATAATAGAAAATTTTTCGGACATACAATTAACGCAGAAACAGATTAGAAATGTTTTAGGAAGATTTTTATTTTATGGAGATGATGTCTTTAAAAAAGTATCAATATTATCTCCGGGGGAAAGAAGTAGAGTAGCTTTAGCTAAATTATCTGTAAAAGGAGCCAATTTATTAATATTAGATGAACCTACTAACCATTTAGATTCAGATACTCAAGTTGTAATCGCAGAGGCTTTCAAAACTTTTGATGGAACAATGATAGTCGTTTCACATAACCTAGAATTTATAAATCATTTAGGAATTGATAGATTAATAATGTTGCCAAGTGGTAAAATTTTATTTTATGATAAAAAATATTTCTAAAATAGTTTTTTATATTATTAAATAAACTATAAAAGTTATAATAGGGTAAATTAAATATTTAATTATATATGAAGTAGGTCATAAATGATACTTTTATGCCCGTATCATTGCTCTTTACAATTAATTAAAATTTTGATATATTTATATTAAGAAGGGAGCTGCTATATTATAATGGAACAAAAAGAGTATTTAAGTGAAGAAAGCTATTTAAAAATAAAAAAGAAAATTACTATTATTTCACTAGTAATATTAATAATAGGCATTTTATTAGGAGGACTTCTAATAGCTACTGGTGCAATAAAACAAAGAAACGGTAAAGAAGAAAATGTTGAAAATAATAGCCAAGTTGAAGAAAAACTAAGAACTAAAGAAGAAATACAAGCTGATATAAATAATACTCAATCACAGATAGACAATATAGAATCAGAAATATCAGAATTAAAAACAGAACTAACACAAATATTTATTGATGATAAAGGGTATAGTGACAGGTATTATGAAAAAGATAATGAAATAAAAACTAAAGAGCAAGAAGAGAAAAAGCTTCAAGAAGAACTTTATAATTACAATAAAGAACTTATGAATCTAGGGATAGAGGAAGTAAAAAAAGACACATTTAAATCATCTAATAATGTCACTAAATATGCACCATATTATGCATTTGGTATTTTTATAATTATTGCAAGCTGTATTGTATCTATGGGAATATATTTAATAGCAAAAGAAAGAGAAATAAGAGCATTTACTATTCAACAGAATATGCCTATTACCAAAGAAGTAATTGACAAAATGGCTCCAACTATTGGAAAAGCAGCAGGAACTATCACTGAAGAAGTAAATAAAGGTATCAAAAATAGTATAAATAAGAATGAAAATAATTCTGAAAAAGAAAATAAATAAAAATTAATTTATTTAGCTAGTAGGTAAATAGATACATTCTTGAGTTTGTCAGTTATAGAAAGCGAAAACTCTCACAATTCCTTATAAATAAAGGGAAAAACGAGAGTTTTTTTC
>CANQPC010000012.1 GCA_947625625.1 uncultured Bacilli bacterium | reverse complement strand
GTCTTGGTAGTTCTTTTTCCATTTCTATAATAATCTTCAATAATTGAATAATATTTAATATTTTTGCTTGATGTAGCTCTTAATCTTGCCATATTTTGTCACCTCTATAATACCATTATATCATTAGACGTAATTAGACGCAAGATATTTTTTGCAAAAAAAATAAGTATTTATAATACTTCAGGGGATATTTTTAACTTACAAGTGACAAACTAGGGTATTCAGGGGATAACTAGTGATGAAACTTGTTATATTATTAAAAATTAGATTACTTTTGAAGTAATCTATTTTTATGATGTAAAAAAACTGTCTATTCGTTGAAAAATAAGGGGAAATATTATATAATAATAATGGTGAGATAATGGAAGATGTAATAAAAAAGATATATGATTATTCTTTAGAGGAGATAATGGGTGATAGCTTTGGTAGATATTCTAAATATATTATTCAAGATAGAGCGATACCTGATGTTAGAGATGGATTAAAGCCAGTACAGAGAAGAATATTATATTCTATGTATAAAGAACATAATACTTACGATAAGCCGACAAAGAAGAGTGCTAATGCTGTAGGTATGGTTATGGGTAATTATCATCCTCATGGAGATTCTAGTATATATGAGGCTATTGTCAGAATGAGTCAGCCTTGGAAGAATGAAGCTCCACTTATTGAGATGCAAGGTAATAATGGTTCAATAGATGGTGATAGTCCCGCTGCTGCTCGTTATACAGAAGCTAGATTGTCGAAGATAGCGGGAGAACTTCTACGTGATATCGATAAGGCTGGTATTGTACCAATGGCTCCGAATTACGACGATAGATTACTCGAACCTACTGTACTACCTAGTAGATTTCCTAATCTTTTAGTTAATGGTACAACTGGTATTTCGGCAGGTTATGCTACTAATATACCACCACATAATTTAGGGGAAGTAATTGATGCAACGGTATTTAGAATTGATAATCCTAATTGCCGATTAGATACAATAATGAATTATGTAAAGGGACCGGACTTTCCGACTGGTGGTATAGCTCTCGGACTATCGGGACTTAAGAGTGCTTATGAAACAGGAAGAGGAAAAATATTTATCAGAGCTAAGACGAAGATAGAAAAGAATAGAATTATTATTAGTGAGATACCTTTTGATGTCAATAAGGCTTTATTAGTTAGAAAAATAGATGAAATTAGACTTGATAAAAAGATAGATGGAATAGTAGAAGTTAGAGATGAATCAGATAAAGAGGGACTTCAGATTGCTATTGATTTAAAGAAAGATGTCGATGCTAATAATATTTTAAATTATCTATATAAGAATACGGATTTGCAGATATCATATAATTTTAATGTGATAGCTATCGTTAATAGGAGACCTATGCAACTTGGAATACTGGGAATATTAGATGCTTATATAGCTCATCAGAAAGAAGTTGTATATAAAGGGACGGAATATGATTTAAAGGCTGCGAAAAGTAGTTATCATATTATGGAAGGACTAGTAAAAGCAATATCGATATTAGATGAGGTTATTGCAACAATTAGGAAATCTAAAAATAAAGCTGATGCGATAGTTAATTTAGTTAAGGAATATGAATTTACGAACGAGCAGGCAGAGGCGATAGTTAATTTACAATTATATAGACTTACAAATACGGATGTAGTAGCTTTAGAAGAGGAAATGAAAAAGTTGGAAGAAAAGATTAAGTTATATGAGGAAATTCTTACTAATCCTGATAAACTTAATTCGGTTATAAAGGATGACCTTAGAAAGATAAAGAAAGAGTATGCTATTCCTAGAAGGACAGAGATTCAAGATGAAGTTCCTGAGGTTAAAGTTGATACGACGAGAATGATTCCTAAAGAAGATGTAGTAGTGGCTATTTCTAATGATGGTTATATTAAGAGGGTATCTTTGAGGAGTTATCTATCTTCGAATGGGGAAGATACTACACTAAAAGATGGAGACTTTACGATTGGATTATATAGTATATCTACTACTGATGTAATATTATTATTTACTAATTTGGGTAATTATTTGTATTTACCTGTATATGATATACCTGAAGCTAAATGGAAGGACTTGGGTAAACATATTAGTAATGTTATTAATTTAAGTGAAGAGGAAAAGTTAGTAGCATCGATACCTGTCTATGACTTTGAAAAAGAGAAGTATATTACAAGCTTTACTAAGAATGGTATGATAAAGAGAACTTTAATTGGTGATTTTAGAGTACAGAGATATAGTAAACCGATAAAAATGATGAATTTGAAAGGTAATGATGAGGTTATCGATGTAACTGATAGTAGTTCAAAGAATGTCTTTATTGGTACTTCTAATGGTTATGGTCTTTGGTATGATATTGATGAGGTTCCAGTAGTGGGAGTTAAGGCCGCTGGTGTTAAGGCTATTAATTTGAAAGATGATACGGTAGTAAGTGGTATTTTATTTGATGAAACGGAAGAATTTATTACGATACTTACTGATAAGGGAACGGGTAAAAGAACGAGAATGAGAGAGCTTGAGAAGACTTCGAGAGCTAAGAGGGGTATTTTACTGATGAAAGTTATTAAGAGTAATCCTAGTAAAATTATTAAGTGTTATATAATGAATTCTAAAGATGTAATTGGTGTGATATCTGATGATTATAAAAAGGAAATAAAATTAAATGAAATACCTATTATGGATAGACAGAGTAATGGTTCTTATATTATTAAAGATAGAATAGTTGGTTCTTACTTGGTTCAAAATATTTTTACTAAAGATGATGATAATAAAGTAGAGATGGTTAATAATATTAAAAAGCAAGATGTTTCTTTAAAGGAAATTGATGATAAATTAGCAGATATTGAGCTTTTAATCGAGGGGGATGAATAATGCTTTACGTTAAAGATATTATTTTGAAATGTGGTGGAGTACTGGTATGTGGTAATGAAAACTTGGTATTGGAAAATTTTTCAAAAGATACGAGAACGATAAGTGCAGGAGATACTTATGTAGGTATTAAAGGGGAAAATTTTGATGGTAATGAGTTTTACAAGGATGCTATCGATAAAGGGGCTAAGATATGTATTTTAGATAATATTGATGAGAACTTGATACCTTCTAAGTATCTTAAAAGTACGATAGTAAAGGTTAAAGATAGTATTTTATGTCTACAGACTTTGGCTAGATATAAGAGAAGTTTATATGATATTCCTGTTATTGGGATTACGGGTAGTGTCGGTAAGACTTCAACTAAAGAGATGGTATCATCAGTACTTGAAACTAAGTATAAGGTACTTAAAACGGAAGGTAATAATAATAATCATATTGGACTTCCTCTTACGATACTTAGACTTAAAGATGAAGATGTAATGGTCCTTGAAATGGGAATGAATAATAAAGGAGAGATATCACTTCTTACGGGAATTGCGAAACCAACTATAGCGGTTATTACTAATATTGGAACGGCACATATTGGAAAATTGGGGTCGAGAGAGAATATTATGGCCGCTAAAATGGAAATTACCGAAGGTCTTTCTGGTCCTCTAGTGATAAATTATGATAATGATATTTTACATGATAATATCGATATGATTAGAAAAAATAATGAAGTTATTACTTTGGGAATAGATAATGTTAGTGATTATATGGCTACTGATATTAGTGATGATTTGAGTAATTTTAAAATTAATGGTGATGATATAACTTGTCCTATCGGAAATAAGGCTTTTATATATAATTCTTTAGTTTCTTATGTCGTGGGAAAATTATGTGAAGTATCATCTCTCGATATTAAGAAGGGAATAATGAATTTTAAGCTTACTGGAAATAGACTTAATTATATAAAGTTAAAAGATGATATTACTGTTATTGATGATTCTTACAATGCTTCGCTAGATTCTATAGAGGCTTCATTAGAAATACTTAAGAAGGAAAAAGGTACTAGGAAACTAGCGGTTATTGGCGATATTTTGGAAACAGGGGAGTTTAGTAGAGATATTCATACAGAAGTTGGAAAAGTGCTTTTAAATAGTAATCTCGATGTTATTGTGACGATAGGAGAAGAGACGAAATATACAGATGAGTATTTAACTAACAATGGGTATGAAACGAAATATCATTTTAGTAATGAAAAAGATAGTCACGATACGATACTTGGATTATTAAAAAAGGGAGATACTATTTTATTTAAGGGCTCACATGGAATGAAACTTAGTAATATTGCCGAGTTTTTAGTACAAAAAAAGGGGAATGTTGACAAATAAATAAATCTATTGTATATTAAAACTGTACTACTTATGGTGGTACAGTTTTTGATGTGAGGTATTAATTATATGAAAAAGAAAATTAAGATGTCAAAAGTTGTATTAATTATGCTTTCTTCAATAATTATTGTTTTTACGATATATATAAGTCATAGAGTATACAATGGTACTTTCGAACAATATATTTTTAATTTATTTAAAAGTAGAGGAACTAGTTCATCTTTTCTTTCGTATACTATTTTGTACTGTACTTTGGGAATTTTACTTTTATTTCCTTTGCTTCTCTTTCCAGTGATGGATGTGGGAAAGAAGGTATCTATTAAATTTAGGAAAAAGAGGGTACAAATATACCCTATTAAAAATGTTAAGAAATATAGTCTGATTATTTTTATCTTATCGTTATTGTATTTGGGGTATGGTTCTGGATTTTTTGATTATGTAGGTAATTTCTTTAGAGATACTTCACTATTTAGAGATTATTATGTTGTGACTAGTGATGCAGAAATAAAGTTTCCAGATAGGAAGAAGAATTTAATTTATATATTTTTGGAATCGACGGAGACATCAAATATGAGTATTACTAACGGAGGAGCTTTTGAAGTTAGTACGATACCTAATTTGGAAAGGTTAGCTTACAATAATATTAATTTTTCAAATACTGATAAGCTTGGTGGAGCTATGGAAGTTTATGGTACTGGTTGGACGGCTTCTTCAATGATAGCGCAGACATCAGGAATACCTTTTAAAATTAAAGTTAACGATTTGGGTGATGGCAGTACGAAGTTTAGTAATATTAAGACTCTAGGAGATATTCTTGCCGAAAATGGTTATAAGAACTATTTGTTTATGGGGTCGGATGCTAGTTTTGGGGGAAGAGATGATTATTTTGAAAACCATAACTATATTATAAGTGATTATAATACGGCCATTAAGGAAGGAATGATTCCTTCTGATTATCATGAATGGTGGGGGTATGAAGATAGTAAGTTATTTTCATTTGTTAAAGATAAACTAATGGAAATTTCTAAGAATGATGAACCTTTTAATTTGACTTTATTAACCGCTGATACACATTTTACTGATGGCTATTTAGATAAGACATGTGATGAAGTATTTGATAGTGCTTATGCTAATTCTTTCTATTGTTCTGATAATATGGTTGGAGAATTTGTAGAGTGGGTAGAAGAGCAAGATTTTTATGATGATACGGTAATTGTCATAACGGGAGACCATTTGACAATGCAAGAAGACTTTTATGATGATATTTCTGAGGATTATGTTAGAACGATATATAATGTGTTTATTAATGTTGATATTGATAATGTAAATAATAAAAAGAGGGTATTTAGTGTTATGGATATGTTTCCGACGACATTATCCGCTATAGGGGTTTCGATTAATGGTGATAGATTGGGATTAGGTACTAATTTGTTTGGAGATAAAAAGACGATACCTGAAGAGATTGGTATCGAAAAGTTTAATCAAGAACTTAAAAAGAATTCTAATTATTATTATAATTATATAAGAAAATAAAAGTGGAATTAAATGTTCCACTTTTATTCAATTATTTTAAAGGTTCTTTTAATTGTCTTGGTTTCTTTTTCATAAGTTACAGAGTAGGTAATAGTGTATTCACCTAGCTCGAGCTCATTTACAGCACTATTTAGTTCATCAATGGTTGTATATTCTTTATTATTTAATTTATAAGTAATAGTAGCTTTAGATGTTACATCTTTACTATTATAGGTAACAGTGATACCTTCGTCATTGTAACTTCCTTGGGTATAACTTGTATTGTTATGGCCTTTTAAGGCTAATTCTAATTTTTTGTTTTCGGAAGGATTAGTTGGATCTTCCGTTGTACCGGTGTAACTTTTATCGCTTTGAATTGTGATTGATTTTTCATCACTGGCATTATTTTTAAATGATTTGTATTCGGCTTTGACAACTATTTCGAATTTGCCAGCTTTATCTGGTTTATATAAATAGTTGGTGTCTTCGGTGTAAGCTATTTCTTTTAGAGCGCCAGTTAAGGAATTCTTTTCATATATTCTAAAGCCATTGCCACCAAGAGTATTTGCATTATAATTTAGTCTATTATTTAAGTAAGATGTCGATTGATTACCATAGACAGCATTACTGAAATATTTGGTTAAATATGCTTTATCGAGAACATTTGGAACTTTCCAATCCCATGTTATTTTATAACCGCTATTGGTTTTTGTGCTTTGTAAGTTTGATACGGCATTTAATTTTTCATATCTTTGTGATACTTCTGTAGGTTGAGTTCCTTTTTTAAAGTATTCAGTAATTTTCATGTTATCTGGTGTATACTGACTAGGTAACTGTGCGGGCCATGTTTCTCTTTCGACAGTTACTGCTACTACCGAAGAAGGCATCTCCCATTTTTTAGTAGTTTTTGGAATGAACTGCATTATCGAAGACATAAGGTTATCTTTAGGGGCACTAGCTCCACTTAAATAATGGGAACTATCGGCTTTATCATAACCATACCACAATGCTACTGAATATTCTGGCGTATAAGCAACAGTCCATAAATCGTTGACAGCACCATCTGGAATGCCATGACTTTGAGTGTATTCAGTAGGTAAGTTCGAAGTACCAGTTTTAGCCGCTACTGTCGAGCCATAAACTCTAGCACCACCATTAAAGCCTGCTTCAACGGCATATTGAAGAACGTTGTTTACGAGATAAGCAGTTGAGTCGGACATAACTTTTTCTTTTTCTTTATTGAATTCGACAACTTCTCCAGTACTACGATATTCAATTTTAGTAACGGCATGGGTTTCGATATGATAACCGCCGTTAGCGAAACATGCATAAGCTTCAGCCATATCGAGAGGAGTAAATCCATAAGATACACCACCGATAGCATACGCTTCATTGATTACGTTATCACCGCCATTATCGTATGTCTTATAATCGGGATCACTAGTACTATAGGCAACATCTAGTCCTAAACCTTTAGCAAATTCGGCACTCTTTTTTCCTCCGACAGTTTGGAAAGCTTTAAGAGCGGGAATATTACGAGAATAACTTAAGGCTCTTCTTAAAGTTATCAATCCTTCATAATTGAAATCCCAGTTATTGATACTTGGACCATTAGTGTAACCCCAAGGTTCATCATTGAAAAGGGTATATGTAGAAAAGTCACTGTATTCAAATCCTGGACCATAGTCGAATAGTGGTTTAGCTGTACTTCCGGGTTGTCTTACAGCTTGCGTTGCTCTATTGAAGTCACCAGTTGTACGATTTCTTCCAGCGCCAATAGCCACGATAGTTCCATCATTGACATTGGTAACGGCAATACCGGCTTGAACTTCATCATCATCCCATGTATGGGCTTCGCCGTTTAATACTTTATTTAATCCTTCTTGAATATCACGATCTAAGGCAGTATATATTTTCATTGATACGGAAACGGGACTATTTCCAGTTTCTCTTTCAACTTCTTCGATAACTGTATCGAGATATCCTTGATAGTAATCTTCTTTAGCGGATGTACCGACAAGCATACTTTCGATTGGAACGGCATTAGCCATTTCTTCTTCTTCTTTAGTGATATATCCATGTCTTAACATAAGTGATAAGACAGTTTCCCTTCTTTTATAGGCGGCTTCAGGATCTTTATATGGATTGTATCTATTTGGAGCCTGATACATACCCGCTATTAAAGCGGCTTCTGGTAATGTTAATTCAGAAACACTTTTACCAAAATAGCCTTGACTTGCTTCTTCAACTCCGTAGATGGTACCTCCAAGACAACTATCGTTGACATATAATTCGATTATTTCTTCTTTAGTATATTTCTTTTCCATAAAGAATACTGATAGATAGACATCTTTAAATTTACGAATTATACTCTGACTATTGTCAGTAAGGTTATTTTTGACAACTTGCATGGTTAGAGTAGAAGCTCCACCAGCATCTGTATGTCCCATTAACTGAAGAACAGAGGCTTTTAAGAATCTTGCTAAGTCAACTCCATTATGTTGATAGAATCTCGAATCTTCAGTAGCTATGATAGCATCTACTAAAACTTGTGGTAAATCATCATAAGTTACAGATTCTCTCTTTTGAGCTCCAAGAGTAGCGAATACTTCACCATCTTTATCCAATATTAGAGTTTGATCTTGATTTTTTAATGCTTCAGGGTCAAAACTACCAGTACTTATGACAATATATATTAAAAAGGCCATTGCTAAGACGATGCAAAAGAGGGCAAAGCTTAAGAAGACAATTAATATTTTTTTACCGATGCCTTTCTTTTCTTTTTTTCTCTTGCCATCACGATTTCTCGCTTCTTTATCTTTAGCTTTATTATTTCGAGCTTTTACTTTCTTTTTATTTTCTTTTTTTCTCTCTTCGATAATTTCTTTTTTGGTTATTTCTTCATCATCTTGAATTTCTTCTCTGATTTCTTCGTCAATTTCTTCATCAATTTCTTGCTTTTTGTTTTCTTTTTTGGTTTTAATATTTTGTTTTTCTTTTGTTTTTTCTTTACTTACGCCTTTTTTTCGGCTTCTAGCTTTCACAAATTCAACTTCCTTTCTCTCCGATAAAATGAATTTATCATTTTCGAACTTTTTATTCTTTTTTTCTTTAGTAATTATTTTGTCTACGAATAAGTACATAATAAGTAGTGGCAGTGTCAATAATAATATTAATAGAGCTTTTAAATGGAATGCAACTATACTCGAAATTGTTATGACGATAAACATAATTATAATAATGATATTCATTTTTCGATAATTATTTTATCGACAGCTTTGATATAATCGAGTCTAGGAGAATATTTGATATGTAATTCATAACAATTTCTCTGAAAGTATTCCAAGGGAATGGACTTTCTTTCATTCTCATCAATAAATTTTAGCAAGTCGTCTCCTTTTAATAGATAATCTTTCTGTAGGGTAGAAAACCTTACGATAAGAAAAATTATGCCACCATGTTTAATTGCTTTTTTTATATAATCGATTTGATGTTTATGAATGTTATTTATCGTAAAACTGGTTTTACTTTTAGTTTCTTTGGCATCAAATTCGATGTATCTTCCTTTATAGACACCGTTATAATCGAGTGTCGAAGGTGATTCAAAAAAGCCATCGGTGATTCTCATGTGTTTATAGTCTGTCTTAGCTATTCGAATAGGAGTGGGCTTTTTATAAATTAATGCAATATCATAAGTTCGATAATAGCTATTGGTTTCGTTGAGGTCATTTTCAAGAGACATTCCACGGTTAGCGAATGTGCTATTGAAATTTGTTTTATAGTTCAAACTAATCACCTATTAAAATTATATCAAAAAATAGAAAAAAATTCTATAAAAGTAAGAGAAAATGTGAAAAAAATGAAAAACTGTAAAATAAAAAACTACATTATGTAGTTTAGTCGAGATCTTTAGTAAAGATACCAATGTCGATAAGACCTGATATAAGGACTAAAATGTATACAATTCTAGTTAACATAGATCCATCTCCAAATAGGTATTCTACTAAGTTGAAATTAAATATTCCAACAAGTCCCCAATTAATACAGCCAATAATACTTATAGCTAAGGCTATCTTATATAATGTATTCATAATTTTCCTCCTTTTTAGTTTTATTTTGTGTAAAATTTTATAAATTATTCATCATATTAAAACATTTTATTTAATATAATTTATCAGAAAGAATGAAGAGGTGAAACATGAAAAAGAAGTTGTTATTTTTGCTTATTTTAGGATTATTTATTTTTAGTGGTTGTGGTAAGATGGGAGAAAAAGATGTTATAAATAAATTAGCTGATAAAATTAATTCATCAGATGCTTACTATGTCGAAGGTACTTTAGAGATAGTAAATAATGAAGATATATTTACTTACGACGTAAATGTAAGTTATGCGGAAAAAGATAACTATAAGGTTGATTTAGTAAATACTGTCAATAATCACGAACAGATAATTTTACGTAATAGTGATGGAGTATATGTTATTACACCTAAACTTAATAAAAGTTTTAAATTTCAGAGTGATTGGCCTTATAATAATTCGCAAATTTATCTTCTAGGTCCTTTACTTAGCGATATTACTGGCGATGAAAATAGAACTTTCAAGGAGACTAAAGATGGCTACAAAATAGTTGTCGGAGCTAATTATCCGAATAATCAAAAGCTTGTAAAACAAGAAGTAACATTAGATAAAGATGCTAATATTAAAAAAGTTGTGGTATTAGATAAAGATAATAATCCTCAGATAACAATGAATTTTGATAAGATTGATTTAAAGAGTAAGTTTAATGATAATTACTTTGATTTGAAGGAAATTATCGATGTTAAAGAAAATGAAAGTAATACGGAGAATAATACGGAAAATAATACGGAAAATAATAGTCAAAATAATAATACAGGAAATAGTAATCAAAGTAATAATACGGAAAGTAATAGTGGTAATAATAGTAATGAAAGTAGCGGAGGAAACTACAATACTTCTTCGCCAGAGACGGAAGAGACTAGTTCAATAGAGGATGTCATATATCCAATGTACCTTCCTGCTAATACATATCTATCAAATACGGAAAAGGTAAGTAAAGAAAATGGGGAAAGATTAATATTAACTTTTGATGGTGATAATCCTTTCATGCTAATTGAAGAGACTGTTTCTTATGAAAAAGAACATCTAATTGTTCCTACTTATGGGGAACTAGAGCTCATGGCTTCGACCGTAGCAATTGTAAATGATAATTCAGTCAATTGGATTGACGATAATATTGAATATTATGTGGTAAGTGATAAACTATCAAAATCGGAACTTTTAGAGATAGCTAGGTCGGTTTCAGTCCTTCCGGTAAGCAAATAAATAAGAGAGAGCTAATTACATTTGTAATCAGTTCTTTTTTTACAACATTTTCTTGCGACATTTCTTACGACAAATAATCATATCACTAAAAATTTTCACCGAGAAAATATTAGAAAATTATAAGGAATTTTAATAACTTTCTTACGACATTTCTTACGGCATGGTATAATTAGATTACGAGAATCAGGAGGCAAAATTATGTTAAATGTAATTGAAGACGTAAGAAATGAATTTAAAGTTAAATTAACAGATAAATTTGAAGAAGAAGTCATATCATTTTTGAATACTAAAGTACCAGCACGTTGCTATCTTATAAAAAATAAACGCTACACTATTAGTGCGACGATTTTATCTTTTGGAGCGATTACTAAAAGGGTTATGCACACTTTTATAACAAATTCATTTGTATTTGATAAATTAATTATAATGTAGTTCTATTAATTTGGCAATATTATTATAAATTATTATAAATTTTATTAGGAAATTTACTAGGAAAATGCTAGGAAAATACTAGGAAATATAGTATAATCTTGAGTTTGTCAGTTGTGGGAAGAAAGAACTCTCATAATTCCTTATAAATAAAGGAAAAAATGAGAGTTTTTTTCTTAAAAAAATGCTGCGTCTAATTCTATTTTTTTATCTTGTCAAAAATTTTTTTAAAATTTTCATAGGTATTTATTTCATAGTCTGTTCTAAAACCAAATATTTCATGTAAATAATCAGTTAAATCATCTCTTACATAGGCTGGTGAATATCCACTCCCTTTTTCTTCATATACTGTCATTTCTCTTAACTTTTCTATTATTTGGGTATTTGTATATTTATAATCTAATTTATTTTCTAATATTCTATATATTAATAATGCTATAAAGCAAGTTAGAAAATGGGCTTTTATTCTTGTAATAGTTTTCAATAATTGAATAATATTTAATATTTTTATTTAATGTAGCCCCTTAATCTTGCTATATTTTGCCCCCTCTATAATACCATTATATCATTAGACGAATTAGACGCAAGATATATTTTGCAAAAAAAATAAGTATTTATAATACTTTATGAGTGATTTTTGCTTAGCAACTGACAAACTTGGGTAGAAGTGTACTCTCTAGTGCTAATACATTAAATTATAAATATGTCAATGAAGAAAAACAGAAGATAATAAAAAAGAACTATGATGAGTTTAGCTTTATTTCTTTTTTAATATGTGATAAAATATTTATTGATAAGGAAGGATAATATGATATATTTTGATAATAGTGCTACGACGATACCAGATGAAAGGGTAATAGAAACTTTTAATAAAACTTGTGTAAATTATCCGGGTAATGTCAATTCGCTTCATAGCTTAGGAATAAAGTCTAAAGAATTAGAAAAATATGCGACAGATAAAATAAAAAAATTACTTAATTTATCTTCCGAGGAAGTTATTTATACATCGGGAGCGACAGAAGCTAATAATACTGTCTTAAAGGGTATCTGTTCTAGATATCGAGAGAGAGGTAATCATATTATCGTCAGTCCTTTAGAGCATTCGTCAATAATTGAGACTTGTAATTATTTAGAAAGAAAAGGTTTTATTATCGATTATGTTAAAGTTAAAGATGATGGATTAATCGATATTGATGATTTGAAAAGGTTAATTAATGATAAGACAATATTAGTTTCAATTTCGTATGTAGATAGTGAACTTGGAATTAGGCAGAAGATAAAAGATATTAAAAAGATAGTCGACGATTACCCTAAATGTTATTTACATGTCGATGGAACTCAGGCGATTGGAAAAATAGAGATAGATTTTAACGATATGGATTTTTTTAGTATGTCGGGACATAAAATTTTTGGTATGAAGGGAATTGGACTTTTGATTAAGAAGAAAAATATTGTTATCGATAATTTGATTCATGGTGGCAAGTCTTCAAGTGTATATCGTGGGGGAACTCCGCCATTACCACTTATTACTAGTCTTATGAGAGCATTAGAACTTATTATACCTAATATTAAAGATAATTATAGACATGTTGAAGAACTTAATAAGATTTTAGTAGATGGTCTTAAGAAGTATGATAAAGTACATATTAACAGTACCGATAGGAGTATTCCTTATATTATAAATTTTAGTATTGAAAATATTAAACCAGAGACGTTTATTCATGCCATGGAAGAAAAAGAAATATATATATCGACGAGAAGTGCTTGTTCGACTAGTGATTATTCGAAAGCGATATATGCGGTATATGGTGATGATAAAATAGCTTCTTCGAGTATTAGAATCAGTTTATGTTATAAAAATACATTAGAAGAAGTAAAAAAATTTACAGAAGTATTTGGAGAAATATATAGTAAGCTTATGCTTAAATAATTAGAGGAAAGAGGTAATTTAGATGAAATTTTATTATGATAAAAGTGATGATAAAGTAATTTGTAGTTTTAAGAATAGTATTAATATAGAAGGGTTAGAGGAAATAAAAGCTAATACTGTAGAAGCTTCTTTGGAAAAACATCTTCCCGTAATTATGAAGAATGGTAATGAATATGAAGTTAAGGTAGGAGAGGTTAGTCATCCGATGACCGAAGAACATCATATTGTATTTATTCTTTTGGAATTTGAAGATGGATATGTAATTAAATATTTAGATAAAGAAGAAGAGGCCACTATGAAATGTAAGAGAGAAGATAATTTACTAGCGGCTTACTGTTTTTGTAATTTACATGGACTTTGGATGACAAAACAATAAGATTTTATTTAGAGGAAAATATGAAATGTAGAAAAAAAATAATTATTATTTTGATTTTGAGTATAGGAATTTTGATATCTATTTTGACGTATTTTTTTATTATAAATAAACAAGATGACAGTTATTTATATGTTAATATTGAAAGAAATAACAATGTTACTAATCCAGAAGATTATAAGGGAATTATCGATAAAGCTAAAAGTGATTATGGAAATGATGACGTCGTAGGTATTTTTGAAATACTAAATACGGACTTTATTGTACCTATTATGCAAAGTGACGATAATGATTATTATTTGAATCATGATGCTTATGGTAAAGAAAACTTTATGGGAGCTATCTTTTTGGATTACCGAAATGATATTAATCTCGATAAGAAGTTATTGATATTCGGACATAATTCCGCTAATGTGGTGATGCCTTTTGATATTTTGGAAAATTATTATGAAGAAGATTATTATAGGGAACATAAGTATATAGAAATAACGACTGATTTATTTAAGAAAAAATACGAAATATTTTCGGTATATGTCGAAGTTCAAGATTTTTCATATATGAGAATTATATATAATAGTGATGATGAATATTGGGAGCATCTTCAGACTCTCAAGGAAAGAAGTATGTATGAAACGGATGCTTCGATTTCTAGAGATGATGAGATAGTTATTTTACAGACGTGTAGCGAGCATCCGGATTATCGTAATTATGAAGATAAGTATTTACTTATTGCTCTAAAAAAAATATAGGAAAATTTTAGTTTTTTCCTATATTTTCTTTTTTTGTTTAATTTTTGGATGATGGTTTTTGAAAAATTTGATAATTAGTTTTTTGACTTCTTCGTAGCGGTCATTTACAAATAAATCATGAGTTAAAGTTTGAATAGTTACTAAAGTTACAGATTTGGAAGCAATGTTTTCGTAGACGTACTCTACTGAATCTTCGGGAACTATCTCATCATTATCACCGTGAATAATCAGGGTAGGAATGGTTATTTTGGTAATATCGTCGGTATGTTCTTCAACTAGTTTGGTAAATTCAAAAATAGTTTTGGCTGGTACTTTAAAGATACGAGATAGGACTTCTTCGGTACTATAATCTTTAAATAGTCTGGGAATAATTTGTAGGCTTTTGAGAACATCTAATTTGTCATCTTTGAAAGAAAAGTATTTGAAAGCAGGAGAAGCGAGAACGAGCTTTTTGACTTCGGAATATTTGGAAGCTAAATAGGAAGCGATTACTCCTCCCATACTGTGACCGATTAAATAGATACTTTTATAGCCATGTTTTATTATTTTTTGAAGTTGTCTTTCGGCTTCGTTAATCCAATCATCTCTAGTTACATTTTTGATAATTAGTTTATTGTGGCCGGGGAGAGTGAAAGTAAAGACATCAAAGCCACGTAAAAATTCGAGGTCGTTGGCAAGATTTCCATAATCGTAATTTCCTCCTGCAAAGCCATGAATAAGAAGAATTGCTTTTCTTAATTTCATTTTAATCACCTTATAATGATTTTATCATAAGTGTATTATTTTTTAAAGATTAAATTTATTATTAATATAGAATTTTAATAAATTAGCAATTTTTAGTTGACTTTGCTAAATAATAGTAATATAATGATATTAGCAATGGAAAGAGATAATTGCCAAGGAAGTGAAGATTAATGATAACTAATAGACAAAGAGAAATGCTAAAGGTTATTGTCGAAGAGTATATTAAGACTGCTAAACCGGTCAGTTCGAATCATATTTGTAAAAAACTTAAATGTTCTTCGGCAACGATTAGAAATGAAATGGCAAGATTAGAAGAACTTCATTTATTAGAAAAAAATCATTTTGCTTCGGGAAGAATACCTAGTGAAGATGGTTATAGGTATTATATTGAAAATTTAATGCAGCCAAAGTCAATGACGGGAGAAGATATGCTTAAACTTCAAACGATCTTTCGAAATAATTCTTTGGATTTGAATGAGACTATTAAGAAAAGTATTGAGATAGTTAGTGAAATAACTAATTATACGACAATTGTACTCGGCAATTCTTCAAAAGATAATAGACTTAAAAAAGTTGAAGTTGTACCTCTCGATGAAAATAAAATTTTGTCGATAGTTATTACCGATAAGGGAGTAGTTCAACATAAGGTACTCTATTTACCTAAAAGTATTTCTAATGAAGAGGTTAAAAAGACAGTTGAACTTATAAATAAGCTCGTCGTCGGTACTCCAATCAATGAAGTCAGTGAAAAGTTAGAATATGAGGTTAAGCCAATTATTAAGGATTATGTCAATCAATATGAGATTTTATATAATACTTTCTATGATGCTTTTCAAGAGTTTACAAATGTAAGAACCGATGCTTATTTTGGGGGAAGAACTAATATTCTTAAACAACCGGAATTTACAAATGTCGATAAGGTAAAAGAAATTCTTGCAAAATTTGAAGATAATGAGATTATATCGAAAATGAAAGAAGAAGATAATGGTATTAATATATATGTCGGCAGTGAAACAGAACTTATGGATGATGTTTCGGTTATTAAGACAAAATATAATATCAATGGTGAAGAAGGAACTATAGCAATTATTGGACCTAAAAGAATGGAATATGGAAGGGTAATTGCACTTCTTGATTATATTAAAGATAACTTAGGAGGTAGTCATGGAGAATAAGAAGAAACATAAGAATAATGAAGAAAAGAAAGATGAAATAAAAGAAAATAGTAATAAAGAAGTGGAAACTTCAATTGAAGATGAAAGAGAATTATTGGGGAAAAGAATTAAAGAGCTAGAGGATGAGGCTCTTCGAAGTAAAGCTGAACTATTTAATTATCGAAAGAGAAAAGATGAAGAGACCGCTAGAATAATTAAGTATGCTGAAGAAGATATTTTAAAGGGTTTTTTACCAATTCTCGATAATTTTGAGAGAGCTATTAATATGGATGATGATAATGAAGAAGACGAAGTATCTAAATTCTTAAGTGGATTTAAACTGATGTATAAGCAGATAAGAGAATTACTGGAAAAATTTGAAGTTAAAGAGATAGAGAGTTTAGGTAAAGAGTTCGATCCTTCTCTTCATCAGGCTGTCGTTACTGGTAAGGATGATAGTAAGCCTTCGGGAACTGTTCTCGAGGTACTTCAAAAGGGGTATATGTATAAAGATAGAGTACTTAGAACCGCTATGGTAAAGGTAAATGAGTAGGTATGTTATGAATAAAGATACGATAAAAGAAATACTCTATATAATAGTAGCGGTAATAATGGGCGTATTAATATATAGATTTATTATATGGTTATTTCCAGTTTTTATAATATTAATAATAGCTTGTTTGATTTATAGTTCTCTTAAGAAAAATAGTGAAATGAATAATAAAAAGGGAAAGAAAATAAAGGTTATTCATGATGATGAAATAGATAATAGGAAAGGAAATGATTAATTATGAGTAAAATTATAGGAATTGATTTAGGTACAACTAATAGTTGTGTCGCTATATACGAAGGTGGAGAAGCGAAAGTTATTACTAATCCTGAGGGAATGAGAACGACTCCATCAGTAGTAGCATTTAAAAATGGGGAGATAATTGTAGGCCAAAAGGCAAAGAACCAAATGGTTACTAATAAAGATACAATATCTTCCATTAAGAGGAAAATGGGTACTAATGAAAAGGTTAGTGCTAACGATAAGAAGTATACACCAGAAGAAATATCAGCTATGATACTTGGAGATTTAAAGAAAACAGCGGAGAGTTATTTGGGAGAGACGGTTACCAAAGCAGTTATTACGGTTCCTGCATACTTTAACGACAGTCAAAGACAGGCTACTAAGAATGCTGGTAAGATAGCAGGATTAGAAGTTGAAAGAATTATCAATGAACCAACAGCGGCTGCTTTAGCTTATGGTCTCGACAAACAAGATAAAAATCAGACTGTCCTCGTCTATGACTTAGGTGGTGGAACATTCGACGTTTCAATACTTGAACTTGGTGATGGTGTATTTGAAGTTAAATCTACTAGCGGTAATAATCATCTAGGTGGAGATGACTTCGACGAGAGAGTTATGGATTATATGATTTCGGAATTTAAAAAGGAATCAGGTGTCGATTTATCATCTGATAAAATGGCTATGCAGAGAGTAAAAGATGCTGCTGAAAAGGCTAAAAAAGATTTAAGTGGTATGACTTCGACAGAAATTTCACTTCCATTTATATCACAGGGAGCAGATGGACCACTTCATTTGAATATGAATTTAACAAGAGCAAAATTTGAAGATTTAATCAGTGATTTAGTCGAGTCTACTGTTGAGCCAGTAAGAAAAGCTTTGAAAGATGCTTCACTAAGTAGTAAAGATATCGATAAGGTATTATTAGTAGGTGGTTCAACGAGAATACCTTGCGTACAGGAACTTGTTAAAAAAGAACTTGGTAAGGAACCTTCTAAAGAAGTTAATCCTGATGAAGTTGTCGCAATGGGAGCTTCTATTCAAGGGGGAGTTTTAACAGGAGATGTCAACGATATTGTTCTACTTGATGTTACACCTCTATCACTCGGTATTGAAACTTTAGGAGGAGTTATGACAGTACTTATTCCTAGAAATACGACGATACCTACTAGTAAGAGTCAAGTATTTTCAACGGCCGCTGATAATCAACCTGCTGTCGATATACATGTATTACAAGGTGAAAGATCAATGGCTTCAGATAATAAGACACTTGGTAATTTCCAACTTACAAATATTCCACCTGCTCCTAGAGGAGTTCCACAAATTGAAGTTACTTTCGATATAGATGCTAATGGTATTGTAAATGTTAAGGCTAAAGATTTGGGAACACAAAAGGAACAGTCGATTACAATTACGGCTAGTAACACATTAAGTGATGAAGAAATTGACAAGATGATGAAGGAAGCTGAAAAGAATAAGGAAGCTGATGCTAAGAAGAAAGAACTTGCCGATGCTAAGAATGAAGCAGAACAAATTGTATTTATGACGGAAAAGGCTATCAAGGATTTAGGAGACAAAGTTACTGACGAAGAAAAAGAAGAAGCTAACAAGCTTATAGATAAAGTAAATGAAGCTCTAAAGGGAGAAGATGCCGAAGAAATTACGAAAGCTAAAGATAAGCTTCTCGAGAAAGCTAATGCGCTAGCAAGTAGAGTATACGAAGAAGCTGCTAAAAATAATCAAACGACAGATAGTTCTGAAGAAAAAGAAGATACAAAGAGTAAAAATAATAAGAAAAAAGATGACGACGATGGCGTTGTCGATGCTGAATTTGAAGAGAAATAAGAGTATGAAGTTCTAGCTTTTAAACTAGAACTTATACTTGTGTTTGGAGGATGTTATGAATAAAAAAGATTATTATGAAGTACTTGGAGTATCGAAAACAGCTAGTCAAGATGAAATAAAATCGGCATTTAGAAAACTTGCTAAAAAGTATCATCCAGACGTTTCAAAGGAAGAAAATGCCGCTGAAAAGTTTAAAGAGGTACAAGAAGCTTATGCTGTTTTATCGGACGAAAATAAGAGACGTCAGTACGATCAATTTGGACATTCGGCCTTTACTAACAGCCAAGGTGGATTTACTGGTTTTGAAGGTTTTGATTTTGGCAGCATGGATGATATTTTTGGAGATATTTTAAGAAACTTTGGCTTTGGCGGAGGTAGGGCTTCTTCGAGAAGTGGTAGTAGACGCGAAGATGGAAGCGATTTGCTATATAGAATGACGATTTCTTTCGACGAAGCGGTACATGGTGCTAAAAGAGATATTAAAGTGGAATGCGAAGATGAATGTGACGAGTGCCACGGTAAAGGGGGATTCAACAGTCATACTTGTCCTGAATGTAAGGGTTCAGGGACAGTGACGAGACAACAGAGTACGCTATTTGGGTCGTTTTTATCGAGAACTACTTGTCCTCGCTGTGGAGGAACGGGAACTTCTTTTGAGAAGATATGTACTAATTGTAATGGTAGAGGAAAAGTAAAACAGAATAAGACTCTTACCGTGTCGATACCTAAAGGAGTTGATACTGGTAATAGACTTCGTCTTGCAGGTAAAGGAGAAGCCGGCATCAATGGAGGAGATACTGGAGATTTATATATTGAGTTTACTGTCAAAGATGATGATTTTTACGAAAGAGATGGTAATGATTTATATATTGAAGTTCCTCTTACTATTACCGAAGCGGTTTTAGGATGTAAAAAGATGGTTCCTACAGTATATGGAAATGTTGAATTATCGATTCCTGATGGAACTAAAAATGGTAGTAAATTAAGATTAAAAGGTAAAGGAATCGACAGCGATATAAATGGTAAAAAAGGGGATATGTATGTTATTGTAAATGTCGTTATTCCAAGTAAATTAAATAGAAAACAGAAAGAACTATTTAGAGAGTTATCGGAGACTGATTTAGATGGAGATAGCGAATTTACTAAATATAATAAGATATTAAAAAAGTAAAAAGCCACGTAAAGTGACTTTTTTTAATGTAGTCAAATAAATAATTAATATTTGACTACACTAATATTATGAATAAAAAAAATGAAAATATACATTTTTTAAAAAAAATTATGTTATAATATTTGCGAGGTGCTTTGATATGCAGAGATATTTTGCTAAAGGAACTAGCGAAAAAATAAAATTACTAGATAGTGATATTTATCATATTAAAAAAGTTATGCGAATGAATATTAAAGATAAAATTGAGGTTGTTTTAGATGGCAAATTATATCTATGTGAAATCGAAGAAATGGATCCTTTGCAAATTAGAATTATAGAAAATATTTGTGAAGATAGTAAACTAAAATTAGATGTAACAGTGGCAATTGGACTTGTCAAAGAACAAAAGATGGATTTAATTTTACAAAAGCTTACGGAACTTGGAGTTAATACAATTATTCCTTTGGCAATGGAGAGAAGTATCGTCAAAATAGACAAGGAAAGATTTGCTAAGAAAAAAGTTAGATGGGAGAGTATATGTAAGGAAGCAAGCGAGCAAGCGAAGAGAACTTGTATTCCTAAAATTGAAGATATTACTACATTGAAAGAACTGGTAAAAAGAGAGGAAAAAATAAAGCTAGTTTTGTCGACAAAAGAAAAAAATAAAATGTTAAATTACTATTTACAAAAAGTTAAAGATTGTGATAGAATTATAGTGGTAGTAGGTCCAGAAGGTGGAATTAGCGAAAAAGAAGAAGAATTTTTAATCGATAATGGTTTTGCCTCAGTATCTTTGGGAAATTTGATATTTAGAGTTGAGACGGCCGCTATATACATAGCTTCAATATTTAATTATTATAGTAGTATGAGGTGACAATTATGATTGAACTTAATTTGTTTAGTAATTTTTATAATAATTTATCTTCGGATGGAGTATTTTTCTTTTGGATTGTAATTTTTTTATTAGTTTTTTTAATTTTTTTATTAGTTATATTAGTTATGAAAAATAAAAAATTGGTAAAAATATTGAAGGAATCTAGTAATAATATCGCCAATAACGAAGAAGATTCGTTACTTATTACTAAGAAGCCTAGTGAAGATATTACTCCAGTAGAAGATGGATCTTTAAATATTGAAACTAATAGCGAAGTTAATGAGATTAAAGAAGAAGATAATAACAATAAGATAGTAATTAAAAATACTTCTAATGATAACGAAAAAGAAGCTTATAAGAAGAATATTTTAAGAGAGATGAACTCTCGAATGCAGACTTCTCCTATTCATATTGATAAAGCAGAAGAAGATGAATATTTCGATAAAACAGAGGAATTTTATTACGAAAAAGATAATAATTCATCTATTCTCGAAGAGATGGAAGATAAATTTGAGACTAATTCGAAGATGGAATTTGCTAGCAATATAGTTAAGAGAATGGAAGAAGAAATTAAGCCTTCGAATATTGAACTTACCGAATATGAGAAAAAGCAGGAAGAAGAAGCTATAATAAGTTATGAAGAACTCCTCAAAGTAAAAGATAAAATATATAATATAACAGAAGATGAAGAGACAGATGAGTTTATTGATGAACTTAAATCTTTTAGATTGGATTTAAAATAATATTTGCAGTTAGTTGTAAATATTTTTTATATATAAAGGAGGTATTTATGAATATAAATAATAGACAAGAAGACTTGATGAAAGTATTTGACCATACATGGCAAGCTAATCATAATAATGGAGTAAAAGAATCTTTGGAAAAGGAAAGAAAATTTATTAATAGGATGTTTAATGTTAATACTGATAATAATAGTAATAATAGAGCTCCCGCTAATAACTTTACACCTTCTTCACAATTAAATAATCTTCAAAAAAATATGGAAGGCGCCAGTAAATTTCAGCAGCAAGCAAAAGTTAATAGTATTTTGAATAAGTGGCATTAATTATGGAAGACTTATACAAGTATGAAAAAGAGCTTTATAGTAAAGGGGCAAAGTTAATTGGCGGAGTTGATGAAGTGGGAAGAGGACCTCTTATTGGAAGCGTCGTCGCTTCTTGCGTAGTTTTACCAAAAGATTTTGTTCTCGAAGGGCTTACGGATTCAAAACAACTATCGGAAAAGAAGAGAAATGAATTTTATGAAGTTATTAAAAGAGAGGCAGTTGCTATTGGAATAGGAATAGTTGATGAGAAAAAAATTGACGAAATAAATATTTATGAAGCAACAAAGATAGCTATGAAAGAAGCTATTAAAAATACTAATATTAAACTAGACCACGTACTTATCGATGCTATGCCTTTAGATATTGATATAGATTCTACTAGTATTATTAAAGGAGATGCGAAGTCAATTTCGATAGCGGCAGCATCAGTTATTGCTAAAGTAACAAGAGATAAAATGATGTACGAGTTAGATAAAATATACCCAATGTACGATTTGGCACATAATAAGGGGTATGGAACGAAAAAACATATGGAAGCGATAAAGAAATATGGTATTTGTAAATACCATAGGTTGACATTTAGACCGGTTACTGAGTACAAAGATAAAATAGTAGATATCGATAGAGATAATTAAATAAGAAAAACAGACAGATTTGTCTGTTTTTAGTCTTTTTTAAATCCTAAGTTTTCATCTTCTACTTCGATTAGTTTTAAGATTTCATCAGTAGTAGTGAAACCGGCAATTACTTTAAAGAGACCATCTTGAAGCATCGTTATAACATCTTTACTGTAGACTAATTTTCGAAGTTCGTTTTTTCTTATTCCAGCACTGATGGCATCTCTGATATCTTGATTGATAAGTAATACTTCCTGAATAGCTATTCTTCCACGATAGCCGTGGCTACAATTAGGACAGCCACTTGGATTTGGTTCAAATACTTCATCTACATTGATTCCGAGAACGGATGTGAAGAGATTTTTCTCAGTGACAGTAACCGGTCTTTTTTTCTTACATTTATCACATAATTTTCGCGCTAATTTTTGTGACACTATACCGGTTAAAGCTGAAGCAAGAAGATATCTTTCGACGTCCATATCGAGCAGTCTTTCAATAGTATTTAGTGAGTTATTGGTGTGAATTGTCGATAGGACTAAGTGTCCGGTTATCGATGCTCTAACGGCTATTTTGGCAGTTTCAGAGTCTCTTATTTCTCCAATCATTATAACATTTGGATCCTGTCTTAAAATACTTCTTAAAACGGTAGCAAAGTCGAGACCGATATCGCTATTTACTTGAACTTGATTTATTCCTTCGATATCCATTTCGACGGGATCTTCAACGGTGACTAGATTTACACCTTCGACATTTAATTTTTGAAGAAATGAGTATAGGGTAGTGGATTTACCAGTACCTGTAGCTCCGGTCACTAGAATGATTCCATTAGGAGCCTGAAGCATTTTTAATACTTTGTTATAGTTTGTTTCACTAAAATATAAATATTCGATTCCTTTTAAACTCATAGAATAATCAAGAATTCTGATAACAATTTTTTCGCCACGTTTAGTAGGAAGCGACGATACTCTCAGATCGAGGTCGTAATTGCTTATTTTATCTTTGATAGCACCATCTTGAGGGAGTCTTGTTTCGGTTATATTCATACCAGCCATTATTTTTATACGAGTTATAATATTTTGTTTGATATCATTGGGAAGATTAGCAAAATCACCTAAAATTCCATCAATACGAAATCTAATTCTAATGCCATTGTCGGTAGGGTCAAAATGGATGTCACTAGCTCCACTTCGAACTGCTGTTACGATAATACCATTGACAGCATTGACAATTGGTATTTTAGTAAAATCTAAATTTTTTACGTTATTACTGGGAGGAGGTGTCATCTGAGGATTATTTGCATTTACTTGTCTGTTATTTAATATGCTTTGATTTGGAATATTATTTTTATTTATATTGCTATTTTGCATGTTAATATTTTGGACGCTATTAAAATTTGGGTTTCTAGTATTATTAATATTAACAGTATTATTTGTGTTGTTTAGCATAATATCCCTCTTTCCATTCTTTTTTAAAAAGACTAGATTTTATTCTATAATTATTATATAATAGAAATATAGAAATAGCAATAGTAAAAAGGTGATAAAATTGTCTAAAAATATCTATAAAATTGGTAATAAGGGCTTTATGTTAGGAGAAGTTGTAGTTGTATCTTCCGTCGTCGCCGCTGTTTTAGTAACGATGTTTATCGCGATAAATAGATTATCTTCAGCATACGAAACGAGAAATACATATTATGATATAGATGCGGCTTATCTTGCAGGAGAAGTTAACGATTATCTTATTAGGAAAAAAATAATTAATAATTTAATTGAAAATGCTTCTTCTGGGCTTATAAGTGCTGCCGGTGATCGAAGTAGTGATTTATTAGAACAACAGGAAGAAGAAAATCTTGATGATGCAATACTTTTAAAATTTAAAGATACTAATAATTGTAATCTTAAAGTTTATTTTTCTTTATTTGCATCTGATACTGATACTTTAGAAAAATTAAGAGGTTTAAATTATGTGACGAACACTTTTAAAGATTATATTGACTATTTGCAAGGAAATATAGATTTTACGGAAGATTATACTTACATGATAATAGTAGAAATGCAAGATAGAAATAATTATGATAATTGTCGTTATTACTGTCTGAAAGTTAGGTGATGAGATGAAAAAGTTAAATAGAAGAGGATACATTACCGTAGAGGTATTACTTGCCTCTGTAATAGCGGCCGCTATTGCAATTTTTTTAATCGATATTACTGTCAGATTGGTAGGAGATACAGATGATGCTTATGCTGATACGATATTTACTAGCGATAAAGCGATAATTGTCAGTAGAATAAGAAATGCTATTAAAAGTGATATAAAAGAATATGGATACATAAAAGGAATATCATGTACTGAAAATAACTGCTCGATTACTTTTTCTGATGCTACGTCTACGAGAAAAGACATAAAAATAGATGATACGGGAATTTATTATGATGATGAACTAATTTTTACCATAGATGATAGATTTGTTAGTAATTTAAAATTTTCAACTAGTAATTCTTCTTATGGAGATAGAGATTATATTATATTTAAAATTCAAGGGGAAAATATTTTTGCCGAAGATAAAAATTATGATTTAAATATTATTACTTATAATTGTCAAGATGTTAACTTGACTCGCAAAGTTACTTTTTATAAAAATGAAGAAACTGATGATAATTTAATTTGCTCTTCAGATACTGAAGTAAATGGTAAATATAGTTGTAGTACTTCTCTCGGTTTTACTGCTTTAAATTGTAATTCAAGTTGTCGTGGCCTTCCTGGAATACCTACAGTTAGCTGCGGAAGTATTACTGGTACTATAACATCTAATTTTGCAAGGTATACTTTTTCTGTCGATAGTGAAAATGTTAATGGAGAACTCAATTGTATATATAAATGTAGCTGTGGTTCTTTACAATAATTAAGATTTATAGATAATTCGACAAATTTTGAGTAAATATTGGTATATATTATTTTCTGGTGATATGATGAAGAAGAAATTAAAGAAAATATTTATACCAATTTTTTTATCGGTAATATGCGGTTTTATCTGTGGAAGGTTAGTATTTGGAATATACGAAGATAAGGGAAATAAGATACTTACTTCGAGTATGGTCTATTTACTTGAAGATTCTTCTTATGATAATTATGATGAGATGAAAGCTAGTACATTAAATAGTAATTATGTTTATTATGAAGAAAACGGAAAATATAATACAGTTATAGGAATGACAAAAAATAAGAATAATATTGAAAAGGTAAGAAAAGCGTATAATAAAGAACTTGTAGTATCAGAATATTTGTTAGATAATAAGGAAATTAATGATAAGATAAGTGAATTAGATAAAAAGATGGAAAAGACTGAAGATAATGATGTAATAAGAGATTTATCTTTAGAAATTATTAATATATATAAATCGCGAGAAGATGTAAAAATGGCTAAAATTAGTTGACATTTCGGCTATTTTAATATAGAATTGTATATGTAGTCACGGAGTAGTACTCAAGAGGCTGAAGAGGCGCCCCTGCTAAGGGTGTAGAGTGGGAAACTGCTGCGAGGGTTCAAATCCCTCCTGCTCCGCCATTAGATAGTAAACCCTATATAAAGGGTTTTTTCTTATACAAGAAGGTGTTTAAAATGTTTAAGGAAGAGCTTGCATTGGTACCACATTTACCGGGTTGTTATTTGATGAGAAATAAAGATAATGTCGTTATTTATGTTGGTAAAAGTAAAAATTTGAAAAATAGGTTATCTTCTTACTTTCAGAGAGAACATACTGGTAAGACAATGATGTTAGTTAGGGAAATTGATCATTTTGAATATATTGTTACTAATACGGAAATGGAAAGTTTATTATTAGAGATAAATTTGATAAAAAAATATAATCCGAAGTATAATATTTTGTATCGTGATGATAAGTCATATCCTTATATTGAAATTACTAATGAAAAGGTACCAAGACTTAGAATTATTCGAAGAATAAATGTTAAAAAAACAAAGAATGAACTATTCGGTCCTTATCCTAATGTTGGTGCGGCTAAAAAAGTAGTGGAAATATTAAATAGAATATATCCTTTAAGAAAATGTCAGACTTATGAAAAGAGAGAATGTCTCTATTATCATATTGGCGAATGTTTAGGCTATTGTGTAAGAGAAGTTGACGAAAATAAAATTAAGGAAATGAGAAATGAAATTGTATCTTTTTTAAATGGTAATACGAAAGTTCTCACTGATAGATTAAAGAGTAAAATGATTATGTATTCAAATAATATGGAATATGAAAAAGCTTTGGAATATAAGGAGCTACTTAATTATATTAACATTACGACTGAAAAACAGAAAGTTGACTTAGATAGTAAGACAAATATTGATGTTCTTGGCTATTATACTAAAGATAATTATATAAGCATTCAGATATTATTTATAAGGGGAGGAAAATTACTCGATCGAAAGAGAAATATCTTTCCAATGGTCGATGAAGTGCAGGAAGAGTTATCTAATTATATACTTGATTTTTATAGTAAGAATGTATCTAATCCTAAAGAGGTATTGGTACCTGATATAGTTGATACCGATACTTTTACAGAGGTATTTAAGTGTAATTTCTTTACTCCTATTAAAGGAGAAAAGAAGAGAATATTGGATTTAGCTTACGATAATGCAAGAATATATTATGAAGAACAGATGACCTTTATCAAGAGAGATGAAGATAAAATAAATGGAGCTTTGGAAGAACTTAAAGATAAACTTAAATTAGATAGTGTCGATAGAATTGAGCTATTCGATAATTCTAATTTATTTGGTAATTATAATGTATCGGGAATGGTTGCCTTTATAATGGGTAAGCCTTCAAAGAATGATTATAGAAAATTTAAGATTACTAGTGATGTAAATGATGACTATGGAACAATGAGAGAGGTTATATATCGAAGATATTTTAGAGTACTCAAAGATAATTTAGAGAGACCTAACCTAATTATTGTCGACGGTGGTGTCGGACAAATTAATGTAGCTAGAGAAGTAATCGATAGTTTGGGACTCGATATTCCAGTAGCGGGGCTTAAAAAGGATGATAAACATAGTACGAATATGCTTTTGTTTTTCGATCCGATAGTAGAAATTGCTATCGATAAGAGAAGTGATTTATTTTTACTTTTGACTAAGATGCAAACGGAAGTACATAATTTTACGATAAGTTATCATAAAAATATTAGAAGTAAGGGAGCTTTATCTAGTATTTTAGATAATATCGATGGAATAGGAGAGGTAAGAAAGAAGAAACTTCTTAAAAAATATAAGACTATTTCAAAGATGAAAGAAGCTAGTTTGGAAGAACTAGAAGAGATATTACCTAGTGATATTGCTATTAATTTTAAGGAATTTTTAGATAATTATGAAAAGGGATAATTTTTTAATAAAGTGCTTGTTTTAAAAAGAAATTTATCATTATTTCTTGACAAAAACATATTTTTATAATAAAATCATAATCGGTACATTACGTTGGAGGCTTTTTAGATATTGGGACCATTTAAGAAGCTGAAAACAAATTATAAATAATGAAGGAGAATAAAAAAATGAAAGACACTTATATGGAGTCAAAAGAAAAAGTTACTAGAACTTGGTACGTTCTTGATGCTAAAGATATGCCTCTTGGTAGAGTTGCTAGTAAAGCCGCTACTATACTTAGAGGTAAGCATAAAGTTACTTATACACCTCATGTTGATTGTGGTGATTATGTTATTATCGTCAATGCTGATAAAGTAATCTTAACTGGTAATAAGCTAGATAAGAAAATGTATTATGATCACTCAAGATATGTCGGTGGATTAAGAGAGAGAACGGCTAGAGAAATGAAGGAAAATTATCCAGTAGAAATGGTTGAAAGAGCTATTAGAGGAATGCTTCCACATAATAGACTTGGCAGAAGTATGTATAAGAAATTATTTGTATATGCTGGTGAAGAACATCCACATGCTGCGCAAAAGCCTAAAAAATTAGAACTAGGAGGTAATAAATAATGGCTAAAGAAAAAAGAAGTTTTTATGGAACTGGTAGAAGAAAAGGTTCTGTTGCTAAAGTTACTTTAACTCCCGGTACTGGTAAAATTACAGTAAATGGACGTGATGTTCGCGAGTATATGCCATATGATGTATTAGTAATGGATTTAAAACAACCATTAGTAGTAACTAACAATGAAACAACATTTGATGTTGATGCAAGTGTTAGCGGTGGTGGTTTTTCAGGACAAACTGGTGCTATTAGACTTGGTATTACAAGAGCATTACTAGAATATGATGCAGGTAATGAAGCTAATGAAGATTCATATAGAAAGATTCTTAAAGCTAATGGATTTGTAACTAGAGATCCTAGGGTTAAAGAAAGAAAGAAATATGGATTAAAAGCCGCTAGAAGAGCTCCACAATTTAGTAAACGTTAATTAATTATTAAAAGTCCAAAAGTTGGACTTTTTTTACTTGAAATCTTATAAATAAATATTTTAGTAGTCAAATAAAAAAAATTATGATAGAATCTTTTATATAAGATGTTTGATTCTTTTTTGATATGGAAAATAATAAGGAGGTATGATTATGATATTTGAAAATGAAGTGACGGTAGAGGCTTTAATGGATTTTGATAATTTAAAAAAATTATTAGAAAAAAATAATTTTAAAATAATGGAAGTTTATGATGTCAATGATATCTATTTATTAAATAATAGTATTAAGAAAGATAATGACTACTTAAATTTATTAAAGAATTGTGTTTTGATTAGGAATATTATCGATAGAGATGGAGAACATAAAAAAATTACTTATAAATATAAAGAATATAATAATAAAAAGGAAATAGTAAAGCAGGGAAAAGTAAATTGTTCGATAAATCATGTCGAAGAGGCAATACAATTACTAGAAGCTTTGAATTATAAAGAGATAATTAGAATTTACGATCATTTAACGGTATTTTCTAATGGTGATGATGAACTAGTGGTTCAACAGGTTAATAATAGGCATATTTATATTGAAATAGAGGAAAAAGGTAATTATACTGATAAGGAATATCAAAATATAGAGGAAATGAAAGAAGTATTTAAAAAGTATAATATTCCAATAAAAAATGATGATTTTTTTGTTTCCAAAGCGGAAAGAGAAATGAAAGAAGTTTTTGATAATTAATATTATGGTATAAAAACAGTAAAAATTTTAATGATATAAAAGAGAATGTTTATATTATAAGAGAGGGATGATGATATTGTACGATATAATTGTCGTAGGAGCGGGTCCGGCGGGACTTACTAGTGCTCTTTATGCGTTAAGAGCAAATAAAAGGGTTTTAATACTAGAGGCTAAAGCTTATGGAGGACAAATATTAAATGCTAATAAAGTAGAAAATTATCCTGGTATTGAAAGTATTTCGGGATTTGATTTTGCTACTAATTTGTATAATCAGGTAAAGAAGCTAGGTGCAGAAATAAAGTTTGAAATGGTAGTTAAAATAGAAGAAGATAAAACGGTAATTACTAAGAATGAAAAATATAAAGCAAAGAGTATAATTTTAGCGACGGGAGTAAAAAATAGAAAGCTAAATATCGATCGAGAAGATGAATTTGTCGGTAAAGGGCTATCATACTGTGCTACTTGTGATGGGAATTTTTATAAGGGTAAGGTAGTAGCGGTAAATGGTGGTGGAAATACTGCTCTAGAAGATGCTATTTATTTATCTGATATAGCAAGTAAAGTTTATCTGATTCATCGAAGAGAGGAATTTAGAGGAGAAGATAGGTATGCCTCTGTACTTAAAAATAAGAAAAATGTTGAATTTATTCTAAACTGTACGGTTGCTTCTCTAAATGGTAATGATAAATTAAAGAGTATAACTGTTTTAGATAATTTGGGAAATAGTAGAGAGATAGTTGTCGATGGCTTATTTATTGCTATCGGACAAGAACCTAATAATGGGATGTTTTCTAATGTCGTCGATATAAATGATAATGGTTATATTGAATCAGATGATGGAGTTCATACTAAAACGGAGGGAATATATGTTGCAGGAGATGCTAGAGTTAAGTTTTTAAGGCAACTTACGACCGCTGTCGGAGATGGAAGTATTGCTGCGACTATGGCTATTAGAGAGATGAAATAATATTAAAAATCTCTTTTTTTATTTAATAAAATGAGAATATAGAGTAAACATTTTTAATAAAAGTGTAAATATAAGAATAAAATGATTGCCTTTTTATTTTGTTTTTGTTATCATTAAAAAGTGAGGAGATGAAAAAAATGACAAAATATGTATATGCCTTCAAGGAAGGAAACAAAGATATGCGAAATCTTCTTGGTGGTAAGGGAGCTAATTTGGCAGAAATGACTAATTTGGGACTTCCAATACCTCAAGGATTTACGGTAACAACTGAAGCTTGTACTAATTACTACGATAATGGTAAAGAAATATCTGAAGAAATTAGAAATCAGATATTTACAGCTTTAGAAGAATTAGAAAAGGTAATGGGTAAAAAATTTGGAGATAATGAGGAGCCTCTTCTTGTATCAGTTAGAAGTGGTGCTAGAGCTTCAATGCCAGGAATGATGGATACGATTCTTAATTTAGGACTTAATGATGTATCAGTCGAAGGCTTTGCTAAGAAGACAGGTAATCCTCGATTTGCTTATGATTCATATAGAAGATTTATTCAAATGTATTCAGATGTCGTAATGGAAGTTAACAAGTCTTTCTTTGAGAAAATTATCGATGAATTAAAAGAAGAGAAAGGCGTAACTTACGATACTGAACTTACAGTTGATGATTTAAAAGAGTTAGTAAAGAGATTTAAAAAAGTATACAGCGACCATATGAATGGTGAAGAATTTCCACAGGATGCTAAAGAACAACTTATGGGAGCTGTCAAAGCGGTATTTAGATCTTGGGATAATCCGAGAGCTATCGTATATCGCCGAATGAATGATATACCTGGTGATTGGGGGACCGCTGTTAACGTACAATCGATGGTATTTGGTAATATGGGAAATACTTCTGGTACTGGTGTTGCTTTTACGAGAGATCCAGCAACTGGTGAAAAGGGAATTTATGGAGAATATTTAATTAACGCTCAAGGTGAAGATGTCGTAGCGGGTGTTAGGACTCCTGAACCTATTACTAAATTAAAAGAAGATTTACCTGAATGTTACGAAGAATTTATGAGACTTGCTAATAAGCTAGAGGATCATTATCGTGATATGCAAGATATGGAGTTTACTATTCAAGAGGGTAAATTATATTTCTTACAGACTAGAAACGGTAAGAGAACGGCTCATGCTGCAATTAAAATTGCTTGTGATTTAGTCGATGAAGGAATGATTACTCCTGAAGAAGCTGTTATGAGAATTGATGCTAAAAGTTTGGATCAGTTACTTCATCCAACGTTTGATCCGGTATCACTTAAAGAGGCTGAAGTAATTGGTGAAGCTCTTCCAGCATCACCAGGGGCCGCTGCAGGTAAAGTAGTATTTACGGCTTTAGATGCTAAGGAACTTGGAAAAGGTGGAAAAAATGAAAGAGTTGTCCTCGTAAGACTCGAAACGACTCCTGAAGATATTGAAGGAATGGCTTCGGCTCAAGGTATTCTTACTGTAAGAGGCGGAAGAACATCGCATGCGGCAGTTGTTGCCCGTGGTATGGGAACTTGCTGTGTTGCTGGTTGCGGGGCTATTTCTATCAACGAAGAAGCTAAGGAATTTACTTTAGGTGGATATACTTTCCACGAAGGTGATTATATTTCGTTAGATGGTAATACTGGTAAAATATATAAAGGTGATATTAAAACTAACGAGGCTACAGTAAGTGGTGATTTTGGAAGAATTATGGCTTGGGCTGATGAATATAGAAAATTAAAAGTTAGAACAAATGCCGATAATCCTAGAGATACTAAGAAAGCTATCGAACTTGGAGCCGAAGGTATTGGTCTTTGTCGTACGGAGCATATGTTCTTTGAGGAAGATAGAATTCCTAAAATTAGAAAGATGATTTTATCGGAAACAGTCGAGGAAAGAGAAAAAGCTTTGAATGAACTTATTCCATTTCAAAAGGGTGATTTTAAGGCTATGTATAAGGAACTTAAAGGTCTTCCTATGACGGTTAGATATTTAGATCCACCTCTACATGAATTTTTACCTACTGAAGATGAAGATATTGAAGCCTTAGCTAAAGATATGGGCGTAAGTGTAGAGCATCTTAAGAATAAATGTGCCGAGTTACATGAATTTAATCCAATGATGGGACACCGTGGTTGCCGTCTTGCAGTCACTTATCCAGAGATTGCTAGAATGCAGACAAGAGCACTTATGGAAGCCGCTATTGAGGTAAAAGAAGAAGAGGGATTCGATATAGTTCCTGAGATAATGATACCACTTGTCGGAGAGGTTAAGGAACTTAAGTTTGTTAAAGATATTGTCGTCGAAACTGCTGAAAAGGTTAAGAAAGAGAAAAACTCTGACATGGAATATCATATTGGTACGATGATTGAAATACCTAGAGCTGCACTCACTGCTGACGAAATTGCTAAGGAGGCTGAATTCTTCTCATTTGGAACTAATGATTTGACGCAGATGACCTTTGGATTTTCGAGAGATGATGCTGGTAAATTCTTAGATGCTTATTATCAAAATAAGATTTATGAAATTGATCCTTTTGCTAAACTCGATCAAGTTGGAGTAGGTAGTTTAGTTAAGATGGCTGCTGAAAAGGGAAGAAGTACAAGAAAAGACCTTAAGCTTGGTATTTGCGGAGAACATGGTGGAGAACCTTCATCAGTAGAATTCTGTCACAATATTGGTTTAAACTATGTATCATGTTCACCTTATAGGGTGCCAATTGCTAGACTTGCTGCGGCACAAGCTGCTTTAAAAGAAAAGGAAAGCAAATAGTCCGTAAAGGCGTTCTAAATTTATTCAAATAATTACTTATAATAATGGTGTTATAAGATTTTATGGAGATTAGAGTTAAAATTAAGTGACTCAAAAAAATAATTATATAAATTCAATTTAGACTGAGATTTTAAATAATCTTGGTCTTTTTTTTTGTTAAAAATTGTATTTTTTGCGACAAATTTAAGGAGGTGAAAAAATGCGATAAATTATTTTTTAATTCAATCTAAATAAGTTATGATAATGATGTCTTAGTTTTTGTCTTAAAAAATATTTAATGTAAAAGAGAGGAGATTAATAAAAATGAGAAGAATATATTTTAGACATGAATTAGATAATTTAACACAAGGAGCAAGAATTGCATTTATAAGGCAGTTTAGAGGTTTAACACAAGAAGAGGTTGCAGAAGAGTTAGGAATGAAAAAGGAAAATAAGAGAAGAGGAATGGCAAGATATGAAAGTGGAGAAAGAGTTCCCAAAGAAGATAGACTTTTAGAAATAGCTAACATTTTAAATGTTAATGTTAATTGTATTCGAAAATATAACTTTGACAAATCTGAAGATATAATTTATTTCCTATTATGGTTAGAAGAGTTATTTCCTAAAATGAATATTGATTTTGCAATTTCTGAATACTTTCGTAATGATAGAGATAATTTGATTTTAAAATTTATGGAAGAATTGGAAAAAATGAGGAAAATTCGAGATACAAGAGAATTGTCTTATGAAAAATATCTTGAATGGAAACTTAATTATGAATTGGAAGAAAGAAAATAGATGAAAAAAGTAATAAAAATAGATTTAAGAATGATAGATTTATTTAAAAATCATCCTTTTAGAGTAGAAAACGATGAATCATTAAACGAATTAAGAATGAGCATTAAGGAGAATGGATTGTTAAATCCATTAGTAGTAAGAAGAAAAGAAAATGGAAGATATGAAATGATATCAGGTCATAGAAGAAAATTAGCATTAGAATTAAATGGAATTTATGAGGCTAGTTGTTATGTTGAAGAATTAAATGATGATGAAGCTACTATTTATATGGTTGATTCTAATATTTATAGAAATAAAATTTTACCATCAGAAAAAGCATTTGCTTATAAAATGAAATTAGAGGCGATAAAACATCAAGGAAAAAAAACACTTCTACACAGGATGTGCAGAAGTTAACATCAGTTGAATTAATATCTAAAGTTAGTGGAGAATCACGAGAACAAGTACGAAGGTATATAAGACTGACTTATTTAATACCCGAACTACTAAAAATTGTTGATGATACGGTTATTTATGATAAGAGAAGCATTTTAACTTTAGGAATAACTACCGCTGTTGAACTCTCTTATCTAGCAAAAGATGCTCAAGAGTTAGTATATTTTACAATTACTTATGAAGAAGTTACACCAAGTTATGCACAAGTCTTAAAAATTAGAAAAATAAGTGAGAAGAAAAAATTAACTTTTGATATGGTAGAAAATATATTGATAGAGAAAAAAGGAAATCAAAATGACAAAATTTCATTTAATAAAGCAAAAATTGAATCGGTGTTACCAAAAGAATTATTGAAAAGGGATAAAAGATATATTGAGCAATATATAATTAAGGCACTTATAACCTATGAAAAAAAATAATAAAAATGTTTATTTTTTTGATATAATATATCATAAAAAGTGAGATGTAATAGAATGATACAAAGTATTTATATTAAAAATTTTAAGATGTTTGAAAGAAAAACCATAATATTAGATAATCATAATTTATTTATAGGAGAGAATGATTCTGGAAAGACTACCATTTTGCAAGCGTTAGATATATTTTTTAATCAAGAAAAAATAGATAAAATATTTGTGAGAAACATAAAAGAACCTGTAGAAATTGGTATAGAAGTAAATGATATTTTTTATAAAAAAGTCTATTCTGGAACTTCATATAAATTAACAGAAATCCCAGAAAATTTGGAATCTTTAGATAAATTAAAATATATTTATATTCCAGCAGGAAAATATGATGTGAAACAAATGATACAGGAACTAGCAATTGCTAAAGTATTAGAAAATACTAGTGAAGAAGAACTTGAAAATTTAAGAAAAAAATCACAAAATTCAATTGATGAAGTTATTAATGGTATTGATCGTGATTTAATCGTTTTAGCAAATGATGAAGCTAATATTGTTGGTGAGCAAAAATTTAAATATGAAGCTAGTTTAAAATTTGATGTTATTACTGATGGAATATCTATAGAAGCAAGAGGTCTTGGTTATCAAAAAAATTTGCTTTATGCTTTAATAATCGGAAATCAATATAATAATGTAATTTTAGGTATAGATGAAATTGAAAATTCTTTTTCAGTGAACAACTCTAGAAATATTATTAAAAAAATTCATGAGAAAATTGGTCAAACATTAATAACAACTCATTCTAAAAAAATTTTAAATGCACGTGATAATGCAACTGTCATACCATTATTTGTTAATAATAATACATCTTTGATTGAATTATTAGAAAGTTTAGATGATACGAATAATAAAGATTATATATTAGTTGAAGGCCCATATGATTTAAATTGGATTAAAACGGCAGTAAGTTTATTAGGAAAAGCAAATGATTATTATATAATTCCGAGTGGTGGATGTAGTAATATATCACATTTAAGTAATGAATTGGTTAGTTATGGAAAAAAGTGTATTATTATTAGAGATGGTGATACAAAAAAAGAAAAATCTTTAAAAAGAGAATGTATAGAATTATATGCTCCATTGAATGCAGTAAATAAAATATTAGAGTTAGATTTGAAAAATATGCCATCAAATAAAAAAGATTTTTTTGAAAGTACGATGATTCCAGGTGTAAGAAATCAAGATTTAGTAAAACGAAAAATATCAAAAGATATCAGCAAATACATTACTATTGATAATCCATTAATAGATGAAATTAAAGATTTAATAAATGTTAAAGAAAGAGAGAATAAGAATTAAATAGTATTTAGATTTATGTTATAATATTTCTCATAAGAAGGTGATAGCATGATTAAAAATTTTACTACAAATACTTTAAGACCTATGATGAAAATTTCTGAAATGGTTCCATATTTAAAACAAAAAAATATTAAATTTGAAGAGTGCAAAGAACAAGATGCTGAACAATATCTTAGAGAAAATAATAATTATTTTAATGTAACATCGTATAAAAATAATTTTGTTAAGTATCAGTGTGGAGAATCAATAGGTAAATATATCGATTTGGACTTTGCTTACTTGAAAGACTTATCCATTTTAGATTATAGGACTAGAATTGTGCTATTTAAAATGATAATTGATATTGAACATTATTTAAAGATTAGAATATTAAATAGTATTGAGGAAATAGATGAAGAAGACGGATATAATATTGTAAATTTATATCTTGATAAAGATTATAATGATGAACAGTTTCCTAAAAGAGTGCATGATAGTATTATGAAGAAAGTATCTAATGAATATTATAAAAAAATATTTTCAAAGTATGATTTAGATAAAGATAAAAAACTTGAAAATATTCCAATATGGGAGTTTTTAGAAATAATAACTTTTGGAGAATTGATAAACTTTTTTGAATTTTTTACTGCTCATTATAATTTAGAAGATAAAAAATATGTATTTATTTTAAGAGAAGTAAATAAACTTAGAAATGCAGTAGCTCATAATTCTTGTGTATTATCCGACCTTGATAAAAAAGATAATACCCATAGACCAGATATTTTAATTATTAACTACCTAAAAGATTGTGGCATAGGAAAAGAAAATCGAGATAATAAATTAAAAAATTCAAGAATAAGGCAGATAACTTATACTTTATATTTATTTAATATTATTGTAAGTAGTGATGGAGTAAAAAGAAATGTTAATCATGAAATTAGCAAATTATTTTATGGAAGAATAATTCTTAATAGAAAATACTATACTAATAATGAACTACTTAAATCCATTTATCAATATTTTGATAAAATAATTGAAAAAAATTATAAAGAAATTTTGGATGAGTAGTTTGACATAGATATAATTTTGTGATATATTATCTATGCAAGGAAAAAATGTTAAATCATTTTTGTAAGGGGTCTATTTTAGGATAGAGCCCTATTTTTCTGCAATAAATTCTTAGTTTTATATATTTTATAGCAATGTTATTCATCCCAAATGGGATTGTGGCATAAGCTGCAATCCGTGAAATTAATAAAATTTTTACTATTCTATATTTATAAAATAAAACATTATTATAATGTATGTTATAACCCGAGTTTGACAGATGAAGAAATAAAAAAAGTTTAATTTCTATTGAAATTAGGCTTTTCTTTTTATA
>CANQPC010000011.1 GCA_947625625.1 uncultured Bacilli bacterium | reverse complement strand
TATAGAAATAGAATGGAACATTGAATTTTAAGAAATAATGATATTTTTGGACTTTTCCTATTCCTGCACATGGTGGAGTCGACGCTGGCGCTCAAAGTGGACCAATAATAGAAAAGAATCTTAATTTGATACTTACTAAAAAATTAGAGAAAGAGTTAGTATCGAGAGGGGCAATTGTTTATTTAACTAGAGAAGATGATAAAGATCTATCGACGACAACTGTCAATCGTAAACGAAATGATTTATATAACAGAGCTAAGTATATTAATGATCTATCTCCAGACATGTATATATCGCTTCATTTAAACTCGACAACTTCATCTTCTTGGCGGGGACTTCAAGTCTTTTATACTGATAAAAATAAAAATAATAAGTTAATAGCGGAACTAATGACAGAGCATTTGAAGAATAAAATCTCTAATGTTAGAGAAATAAAAAAAGATAATACTTATTATATGTATAAATTTATAAAATACCCAGGAGTATTAATTGAAGCTGGCTTCATTTCCAATCCCGGTGAAAATTATGCATTAAGACAAGAAGAATATCAAGATTTACTTATTACTTCTATAGCTGAATCGATTGAAATTTACTTTCAAAAAAAATAAAATTGGCTTTCAAAATTGTTAAAAATAGTGTATACTCATAATAGGTGATCATAGATGCAAAAGATATATTTAAAATATGATGATTATACTCCTCCTGTTGAATGTGACTATGGTTTTATTTTTAAAATGATATATTTGGGTTTTTTATATCCTTTAACTAAAAAAGATTACCGAATGTTTTATATTATTTTGATGACTGAAGTATCAGTTTCAACATTGATTATGTTATTTATTCCCTTTAAATTGGGACTTAGTATTTGTATAATTATGCTATTTATTATAAATTTATTATTTGCTTTTAACTATAATATGATTGTCATTGAAGATTATTTGAAAAAAGGTTATGTCCCTCTCGATTATAATTCTTCTGATTTATTAATAAAAAAAGGAATATATTTTAAATTACAATAATTTATTATATATTCTTTTTAAATACAGAAGTATCATATACAGTAAATCCACATTTTTCGTATAGTTTGTGGGCCGCTACTCTTTTTTTGTTAGACGTAAGTTTCATAGCATTCATTCCGTTTCTTCGGCAAATTTTTTCACATTCTCTCATCATTTCATAGGCAATACCTCTTCTTTGATGAAATGGAGAGATGCAAACGTTAGATATGTAAGCACATTTTTCTCCTGAAAAATTATCAATTAGATAGTCAATAGTTACCATTCCAACAATATGATTATCGCTTATAGCAAGAAGAACTCCATCTCTATAAGTTACTATTCTTTCTTTGGCACCATTTTCAGGAAAACACTCTTCATATATTTTATTTGCTTCTTCTAAATCTTCTTCTTTCATAAATCTAAACTGTAACATAATACCTCCTAAAAGTCAAAATACTTAAAATCGAGATTTAATTTCCAATTTTTTCCTGTTCCGTAATCTAAATCACCGAACAACTCTTTGATTTTTGAATCGTCAATTTTATTTTTTTCAAACATATCAAATACTTCATTAATAATAAGGACAGCTTTATCAAGTGCCATATAATACAAATCATTAAAGGAGTAATTATATTTTTCTTTACCATTGCATGGATGAAACCAAGTTTTTTTATCGATATTCATATATTTTATAGTATCTTCTTTCTTTATATGAAAAGATAGTTCTTCTTTTTTAACAGTTTTATTTTTACATATTAAATCAAGAATATGATAGGCCCTTTTCTTGATACCCCAGCGGTCATAGTTAAAAACGTGATAAAATTTTTTCATATCAGAAAGAGATTTATAATATATAGTACTACCATTTTCGAAATTATATACTTTTTTTAATACTGTATCGATAGTATCTTTTAAATTATCATTAAATCTGTAAATATCAAAAACTTCACGATGTACTTTGAATTTACTTGGCTCAATATTTTCTCTTTCACTAATGAAATAATTATCGATAGCATATTCTATTTTTTCATGTAGTCCATTATATTTATAGGAATTTTTATCATTTTTATCGTATTTGCCACTGAAATAAACAATATAAGGGTGGGCTGTAGAGTCTAAAGAGTAATGACAAATTTGACCAATTAAGTATGACATGACAAAAGGATCTGAATAATATTTTTTTTTATTAATATAATTGATTAAGGATAGAAAATGTTCATTTATTTTAGTATGCTGCATAGCTCTATCCATTTCAAATACTTTTTTAGATCTTCTTGTCAAGTGAAAGTCATAAAAAAAGTAGGGATCCGGTCCTTGAGCGAATGCTTTTAAAAGAGGAATGTACTTACTAATATTTTTTTTTATTTTTTGGTCTAACTTATTATATACATCAACACAGAAATAACTGTGAGTCATTGAACTTGGCATATTATACCTCCTATAGAATTATAACATAAAAAATTTACAATATAATATATTTTTTGATAATTATCCCATAATTTGATATTAGAATTATTATAGAAAGGGAAGTGATGAAGATTATCGATTAAAAAAAAGTATATATTTTTTCTTCAAATTGTGATATACTTTAAAAGTAGGTAAAGGAAAGTTGGTGTAGTGTGGAAAAAATATTTAAGACAATAAATGAGCAACTGGAAATACTTAGAGATAGAAAGCTTATCGTCGAAGATGAAGATGCCGCTAGTGAAATACTTCTTAGAGAAAATTATTTTTTCATCATGGGCTACAGGCATCCTTTTATGAATTCTACTAAAAGTAATGATTTTATTGTTGGAACGACGTTTGATGAGGTTTATTCTTTGTTTCTTTTTGATCGAAATTTTCGAAATATTATTTTTAAAAATGTATTGGTTATCGAAAATCAGCTTAAATCTGTTATTTCGTATCAATTATCTAAAAAATATGGTTATCGAGAAAAAGATTATTTAAATCCTAAAAATTTTACTAATGAACATGATAAATCTCGAAGAGTTCGCGACTTAATCGATAAAATGAAGAGACAAATTAGAATTAATGCGGGAAGTCATAATGCTACGATGCACTATATGAATAATTATGGTTATATTCCTCTTTGGGTCCTAGTAAAAGTCCTGTCCTTTGGAATTGTCTGTGAACTATATACTATTCTTAAAAAGGAAGATAAGATAGAAATTGCCGAAATATTTGGTACTACTCCTGAAGAAATGGAAGATATTCTAATTATACTATCTAATTATCGTAATTTATGTGCTCATGAAGATATCGTATATGATCATCGTACAGAGAGAATAATTCCTGATACAAAATATCATGAATATATGAATATTCCTCGGATGGATGGAGAGTATATATATGGCAAAAATGATTTATTTGCAGTCATTATTATTTTTAAAATATTACTTAAAAAGAGTGAATTTAGATTAATGATGAAAGAAATAGAATATGAAATAGAATTGTTAGATGGAAGAATCGATACAATACCTATTGAAAAAATTTTAGATAAGATGGGTTTTCCTAAAAACTATATAAATATAATAAGTGGGTGATAAAAATGAAAAAAAATGGTAATAACAATAAAATAGTGATACCTATATTGGTATTTATCTCTTTTGTCCTTGGCGCAGCATGGACTTATCTGGTTATAAATCAGTTAGATAAGGGAAGTGTTTTAATAGGAGGAAATGCAGATAATGTAACTATTAATGAAAATAGTATATCTGCTGCTGTTGACAAAATATATGATGCTACTGTAGTAGTGGCAACGTATAAAGATAATACTCCTGTTTCGACAGGAACGGGATTTGTCTATAAGCAAGATGGTTCGACATCATATATAATGACTAATAACCATGTTATTGCTGGTGGTGATTCTGCTAAAGTAATCTTTAGTGATGGAACAAGTGCCGATACTAATATTCTAGGCGGAGAGACATATGCTGATATAGCAATTTTGACAGTAAGTTCAAAGAATGTAAAACAAGTAGCTACTATAGGAAACACAGAAAATATAAAATTAGGAGACACTACTTTTGCGGTTGGTGCACCTTTAGGTGATAATTATAGTGGAACTGTTACAAAAGGAATATTATCGGGAAAAGATCGTTTAGTAGCAGTAAGCCTTGGAAATAGTGGTACTTCCGATTACTACATGAAAGTACTTCAGACAGATGCAGCTTTAAATCCTGGTAATAGCGGTGGTCCTCTCTGCAATGTTAATGGTGAAGTTATCGGAGTAAATTCTTTGAAATTAACTCAGGAAAAAACAAGTGTAACTAGCACATATAGTGTTGAAGGTATGGGATTTGCTATTCCTATTGAAGATGCTCTATATTATGCTGAAACTATCGAAAAAGGAGAAACTGTCAAAAGACCATATATGGGAATAAGCATGTTAGATATAACTGATAGTTATTATTTATGGCAGGCGGGAATAACATTACCAAAAGATGTTACCAGCGGTGTTGCTGTTCTCGACGTCGAAGCATCTTCTCCAGCAGCAAGTGCCGGCCTTCAAAAAGGTGATATTATCACAAAGATTGACGTTGAAGATGCTACTTCAGTAGCTAAACTTCGTTATGAATTATATAAACATGCTCCTAATGATAAAATTAAAATAACTTATAATCGAAATGGAAAAGAAGATACCGTTGAAATAACTTTAAGTGAAGCCAAATAAAAAGAGACCTTTGAAATTCAAATTTCAGAGGTCTCTTTTTTGTACCATTGTTATATTTTATTAGTATCTAATAACATCTTCTTCATTATAAGTAGGAAATTCGTCGCAACTTATTCGTTCATATTTTGTTTCGGCATAATTAAGTTCTCCATATCTAAATGTATTATCATCAACCCAAAGCATATTAAAATATTGAGCTTCAATTACTTTTGAAGGGCCAAAATATAAGTTTTTGGTTGTTCCAAAAGTTGTCTCTTCATCGAAGACAAGATAATAGCTTTCATAAAACTTACTATTATAATTTTCGCTAACTTCTGTCGAGAGAGCTTTTTCATAGTTGTAAAATTTTATATATCTAGTGTTATTATCAGTATCGATATTGCTTTTTCCTTTCCAGCATCCTGTCAGTTTGACTGCATCATTAAGCTCACTGAAAACATATTTTTCATCAGTTAGAGGAATATCACTGGTTGTACTATTACTAGTAGCATTTAAAATTACCCCTACCGAAGTAGTAATAATTGATACAGATAATATTACTCCATATAAATGTTTTGTAACTAACTTTTTTATAAAATTAGCTATTTTATCAAAGATATTTCCTTCTAGTTGGCTTTTAGTTTCTTCAAAAATAAAATCTCGAAGTTCATGTTCTTCTTCATTTAATATTTTTCCGCAATTACGGCATTTTTTATTGGCAATATCATTTACCTTACCACAATATATACAATAAATTTTATTTTTCGATGTCATTGTCATTCACCTCATAATAAACAAAAACTTTTAATTTATCATTTCCATCATTTAGAATATAATAATTATCAGAAGATATATTAGCACTAAGTACAATATCCTCTTTTTTATCATATTTATGCTCTCCGATTATTTCATTTTTTTCATTATAATAAGTCAAATTTAAATTATTTACTTTATTGGGAACATATAAATTAAGTGGAATACTAAGTTCTTCATCTTTTAAATTATCATCTATGACAATATAATATTCTTCTTTATCACTATTATAAAAAATATTGTATTTTTCACTATCTAGTATTTGTGTCTTTGAAGAATTACCAATTTTAACAAAATTGTATATTCCAGCACCTATTACTAACAAGAGAACTAATAACTTAAAAATAATATTATCAGTAATTACTTTTAAAGTACATGCTTCATACCATTTTTTTATTTTTTTTAGAAGTGCTACTAGTCCTTCATTTTCGGCTTTTTCTTTTTCTCTCTGAGTAAATTTATTTCCACAATATTTACAATAGAGAGCCTTCTTAATATTTTTCTTTTTACATTTACTGCAGTTCATGGTATTTCCTCCTGTTTAAATTATAACATACCAAGATTAAACACACAACTAAATATCTTACTTTTAGGTATAGTCAATATTTTACAAATATTAAATTATAAAAGTATAAAAAACTATTGTATTTTACCTTCGATATTTGATATAATAAAATAGACATAAAAAGAAAGGTGAGAAAAATGGAAGAATACAAAATAACGACACATAGTGATAATGAAACAATCGCAATAGCCCAAAATATAGAATCTGAAAAATTCCCAGGTATGGTTATTTGCTTAAACGGTGAATTAGGAAGCGGTAAGACAGTTTTTACTAAAGGTTTTGCTCATTCGATGGGAATTGAAGAGATAACTTCCCCTACGTTTACTATAATTAAAGAGTATGAAGGTGAACTTCCTCTATATCACATGGATGTGTATAGATTAGAGGATTCAAAAGAAGATATTGGCATTGAAGAATATTTTGACAAAGGCGGTGTAACTATTATCGAGTGGGCTGATATGATTAAAGATATTCTTCCAGAAGAAAGATTAGATATCAAATTTAAAATAACTGGAGAAAATACGAGAGTTATGATTCTTACACCCCATGGAGAAAAATATATTAGTATCTGTGAGGCCATAATATGATAAGTTTATTTATAGATACATCTGATAGTGATGTATCTATTGCCTTAATAAGAGATCAAAAAATATTATCTAAAATCCATGAAGATATTCCTCGTAAGCATTCTACCTATGTAGTCAAATTCATTGAAGATATCTTGAAAGAAAATAATATTACACCTCAAGATGTTACCGAAATAATAATCATTAATGGTCCAGGATCATTCACTGGTGTTCGCATAGGAGTAACGATTGCTAAGACATATGCTTATTTACTTAATATAAGAATTATTCCCATAACATCGCTTCTTGCTAGAGTGATAGGTCATAAAGAAGATTATTTACTATCTGTAATTGATGCTAAACATGATAATTATTATATTGGACTATACGATAAAAACTATAATACAATTATCGAAAAATTTGGTAACAGTAATGAAGTAATGAAGTTAAAGGAGCAATACCAAGCAGTAGTTATTGATAAAACAAATGCATACAATATTGAAGAAATAGCCTCTTATGCTAAAAATTTAAAAAGCATTAACCCACATGCAGTTAATCCAGTTTATCTTAAATTACCTCAAGCCATGGAGGAAAAACAGTGCTAAGAGAAACAAGAAATAATGACTTGAGCCCTTTCCTTAGAGTCATTGAATATGTTGACAAAAACGAAGTGATAGGTTATCTCAAATACAGTCTTATTTATGACCGCATCGAAATAGATGATTTCTTTGTTACCGAAGAAAATAGAAAAAAAGGAATTGGAAATAAACTTATGAGTTATTTAATTTCTATAGCTATTGAAAATCACGTTGAAAATATAACTCTTGAAGTCCGAATAAGTAATGAAATAGCTCGCAATTTGTACAAAAAATATGGTTTTCATGAAGTAGCCTTAAGAAAATTTTATTATGGGGATGAAGATGCCATATTAATGGAAAAACAGGTGATGTAGTAAATGAAAAAAGATATTTATATATTAGGAATAGAGACAAGCTGTGATGAAACTAGTATGAGTATTATCAAAAATGGTACTTGGGAAATTGCTACTGTTGTCTTAAGCCAAATCGACATTCATAAAAATTATGGTGGAGTAGTGCCAGAAATAGCTAGTAGAAACCATATAGAAAATATAACGATCGTTTTAGAAGAACTACTTACGAAATCTAAAATGCAAATAGAAGATATTACCGCTATTGGAGTAACATATGGTCCTGGATTAATAGGAAGCCTTATGATAGGTGTCGAAGCAGCTAAGACAATATCATTAGTAACTGGAAAGCCACTTATTCCAGTTCACCATATAGCAGGTCACATATATGCTAATAATCTCGAACATAGACTCACCTTCCCTTTAATAGCCTTAGTAGTAAGTGGAGGGCATACAGAATTAATATATATGAAAGAAGACTATTCATTTGAAAAAATTGGTGGAACTTTAGATGACGCCATTGGCGAATGTTATGACAAAGTAGCTAAAATAATTGGCTTAGAGTACCCAGGAGGACCAAAAGTAGATAAATTAGCTCATTTAGGTAAAGATACTTATGATTTACCAATTCCATTAAATGACAAAAGCTATAATTTCAGTTTTAGTGGTATCAAATCCGCTGTAATAAATTTAGTTCATAACGAAAATCAAAGAGGAAACCAAGTAAATATTGAAAACTTATGTACCACATTTCAAAATAGAGTAGTGACAGTATTAGTAAAAAAGACTATCTCCGCACTAAAGGAAAAGAACGTACATAATCTAATTGTAGCAGGCGGAGTTTCCGCTAATAAAGGCCTCCGAGAAAAATTAACAGAAGAATGCCAAAAAGAAAATATTGAAGTATCGTTCCCAAGAATTAGCTATTGTACTGATAATGCTGCTATGATTGGAGCGGCAGCTTATTATGCTTACCAAAAAGGAATAACATCTGATCTTACTTTAACTGCTGTAGCAACAGATACACTATATAAATAAAATATATATTCTATTGCCAAGAAAATTATAATTTTTTGTTTTTCCCTTGCATTACCAATAAAATTGTTGTATAATTAAATCATCATAGGATAGGAGGATAATAAGTGAAAAATAAATTATTAAAAATTGGTATGGTATCAGTTATTACTCTAATAGGAATTAGTAGTCTTGGAATTGCTAAAGCCGAAGATAGTAATACAACTAAAAACTGTATACATCATAAAGATTATTTTTTCTTCAATCAAATAAACAAGGTTAGTACATTATTAAATAATAAGACCTTATGCCCTGGAGATCCTAGTAGTTTGGGTTCTTGTACTGGAACAATGTCAACCAAAGGTGGTTCTTATTTTCCAAACATTAATAAAGTAACTAAAGAAGAAATAAAAAAAAGTGGTTTAGTTTGCTTAAAAAAGGGAGAGCTAGTTGAGGGTGATAATTGCTCTACTAATGGCACCTGGACTTTAGAAGAGTTTTATACAAATTGGAAAAAAGCGGCTAGCCAAAGCTTTGAAAGACTTGATTCAGTTAAAAACGAATTTGTAAGCGCTGCCACAAAAGGACCAGATAGTAATAGCTTCACATACAAAATAGCTACTGAGACAGCTGAAGATGGAACTGTCATTAATTATATATTACATGGAAAATGGTATACCTCTAATGACGATGACTCTGTAAATTGGGAAGAAGTAGCAGGAAATGGTGAAGATTATCAAAATGTTTCTACTGATAAACTAGTAAGCGGATCGTTCTTTCCTGGCAAAACACCAACAATTGATGATCCCTTTATAAGTGATATAAGGTACATAAAACCTGTAGTTCATAGAACATATACTGGTGAAGCTATGAAAAATAGTAATATAACACCTTTCAAATATCAATGGACAGGATCTAACAAAACTGATGAGCCAGTAGATTCTGTATTATCTCCAGCATTATATTATATAGAATATGATATATGTGAAGATGTCCCTAACGAACCAGAACCCGATTATAATTCTGATATAACATATAAATGTGTCGATGAAAATGGGGAAGAAATGGAATGTCCTGGTGGAGATCCCGACCCCGACCATCGTGAAGAACTAGAAGATGGTTATACTCACGATGTTGATTCTCCTAAAATCGAAGGATGCACTCCAGATCAAGAGACAGTAAAAATAAAAATCGAAGGAAAAGACTTCAAAGAAGAAGTAATCTACACTTGTAAAGCTCCTAAAAATCCTGGTACAGGTAGTTTCTTAATAGTTATTGCATGGTTAGTAGGATTAGGATCTCTCGGTTACTCTGGATACTATTTCTATAAATTAAAGAAATCAAAAACCGTATAAAATATTATTTAGATAATAAAAGATTGCTACTGAAAAAAAATAGCAATCTTTTTTTTGTCTCCTAGACTATCATTATTACAATAAAAATTACCTTCTCATAAAATATAGTAGTTATAAAAAGAAGGTGAAAAATTGAAAATTATAACTGAAAATGCCGAGCTTATCATAACATTAATAACAATGATTGTAACTTGGATTTTAGGAGCATTATCTAAGAAAAGCATATATATTAATAACAATTTAATTATTATTCAAAATATTGTTATTGGATTATGTGCATCATTAGTATACTTTGTCATTACCAAAGACTTTAATCTTGCTATAACAATGAGCGGAGTCTTTGCCGAAACTGGCTATAATCTAATTCATAATGTCGAAAAACTTATCGAAGAAGGCAAAAGTGGCTAAAATATTAAAGAACCATGATTTATTACTTACATATGACTTAAATTCTTCATATTTTCCAACGACAATAACAGTTTATTATCTCAATAAAGACAATATTACTAATGAAAAAATAACAAATGAGATAGATACTATATATTTTAACTATATTATTGATGATAGCAAAATTATTAAGTATATCAAAGAAGACAATTCCCAAAACATTACCATAAAAATATATTCATATAAAAAAAATTTCCAAAGAAAGAATAAGGCCGAAGAAAACGCTGCCACCTTAATCGCGGACATTTTAAATAGATATAATTTGACTATCGATAAAGTGGTAAAATATCAAGAACATAAAGATCAATATAAATCTTACTTTATTACTAATTCAGAATGGAATAGTTTTATCGCCAAAATAAATAAAAAAATATCATCATCTAAAGAGCGTCCATTTTTAATAGGAGATACAGTCTATAATAAAGAAGATTTATATTTAAAAGAAGCAGCGGATTGTGATACCAATCTATCTCTACTCAAGAAAAACAGTAAATCAGTAGTAAAAAAGTATTACTATAACAAGAAATTATATATGGCTCTTGGCAAAGAAAAGACCTATTATGATATAGCTTGGACCGACGAACTATATAAGTTTACTACTGAAAAACCAACTATATTAAAAGAAAATTAATTAGATAGAATTATTGAAAGATACAACCGCCAAAAGAGCAAATATAATAGAAAACGTTTCATATAAAAAGAATAAATATAATTAAGGAAACAAATAATATAATCATTAAAGAGACAAGAAAAAAATATCTAAAAATTTAACTAGCTTCTAAACCAAGTAAATAAAGTAATAAAATCTCCAGTCAAATCTTTTGTGAAGAAAGACCAAAACTTTCTTCTTTTTTTTACAAAAATTAAATTATTAAATTGTCAATGCTAACTATACATGGTATAATTTATTATGAAAAGAATATTTTCTATACTACCAAATGAAAGAAGTTGACAAAATGCATACACAAGAATTAAATCCTGAGCAAGCTAAAGCTGTAGCTCATATTGATGGCCCTATGCTCGTCCTAGCGGGAGCTGGTTCAGGGAAGACCAAAGTATTGACAAATCGCATTGCCAATATTATTGAAAAAGGCGTATCCCCTTTAAATATTTTAGCAATAACATTTACAAATAAAGCTGCCAAAGAAATGAAAGATAGAGTAATAAAATTAATAGGTTCATCTGCCTATAGCATTCAAATTTCTACTTTTCACTCTTTAGGTTTAAAAATATTAAAAGAAAATTATGACCTATTAGGTTACGATAGAAATTTCTCCATTATTGATAGTGATGATGTATTGACGATTATAAAAAAAATTATGAAAGATTTTAATATGTCTAAAGACTACTATAATCCAAGAGAAATCAAAAATAAAATAAGTTCCGCTAAAAATGCTATGATGGGAATTGAATCATTTTCCAAAGTAGAATTTGATTCCAAAATTGTCGAAGTATACCGAGAATATCAAGATAAATTAAAAAGAGGTAATTCCGTCGATTTTGATGACCTATTAGTATTACCCATCAAACTATTTAAAAATTACCCTAACATTCTAGAAAAGTATCAAGATTTGTACAAATACATTTTAATTGATGAATATCAAGACACCAATGAAGCCCAATACACTTTTAGTAAGCTTCTTGCCTCTAAATATCGAAATCTTTTTGTTGTTGGTGATAACGACCAGTCAATATATGCCTTTCGAGGAGCCAATTATAAGAATATTCTCAATTTTGAGAAAGATTATCCCGAAGCCAAAACCATTATGCTTGAAGAAAACTATCGTTCGACTAAGACTATCTTAAATGCCGCTAATTGCGTTATTCGAAACAATACCGAACGTAAAGATAAAAAACTATGGAGTAATAACCCAACTGGCGATAAAATAGTTTATCGAATAGTAGGAAATGAAAAAGAAGAAGGAAACTTTGTAGCGGAAGAAATAAAAAAATTAGTTAGTAGCGGTGTAAATGAGGAAGATATTGCTATTCTTTATCGAACTAATGCTCAATCGCGTGCTATCGAAGAAGAAATGCTAAAAAATAATATTAAATATCGTGTTGTTGGAAGCTTTTATTTTTATAATCGAAAAGAAATAAAAGATTTATTATGTTATCTAAGATTAATTAATAATCAAAAAGATGATATCAGCCTTCTTAGAATAATCAATGTTCCAAAGAGGGGCATTGGCGAAAAAACTATCGAAAATTTAACTAATAGAGCCTATGAAAATGGTACTTCTATCTATGAAGCTATCACTTCAGGAAAAGAATTAGAATTCAAAAAAATGATCGAAAATTTAACTTCTTTAAGTGAAACTCTAACAATTACCGAGTTAGTTGATGCCATATTAGAAAAAAGCGGTATCAAAAAGGAGTTGTCTACTTCTAAGCTTCTTGAAGATGAAATAAGATTAGAAAATTTAAACGAATTTAAATCAATTACTAAAAATTATGAAGAAGAATATGGATCTGCCACTTTAGGAGATTTTCTCGAAGAAATTTCTCTTGTCAGCGATATGAGTGAACATCAAGACAGTTCCGGTAGAGTTAGCTTAATGACAGTACACTCTGTCAAAGGATTAGAATTTGATTATGTCTTTATTGTCGGTATGGAAGAGGGTATTTTTCCTCATTATAATGCTATAAATGATGGAAGCCTATCTGCTATCGAAGAAGAGAGAAGGCTTTGTTATGTAGCAATTACTAGAGCTAAGAAAAAATTATATCTACTTTCAGCTAAGATGCGTATGCTCTTTGGAAACACCAGTTCTAATAAACCAAGTAGATTCATAAATGAAATTGATCGAGAATATTTAGATATTGAAGAAAACAAATTATTCAACAAGATTGTACCTAAAATAAAAAAAGTTATCGATAAAAATGCTGAATACAGTGTTGGTGAAAGAATAAGCCATACTGAGTTTGGCGAAGGAATAATTATAAGTGTTGATAAATCAATAATAACTGTAGCCTTTCCTCATCCTATAGGCATCAAAAAACTTATGAAGGGGCATCCAAATATAACTAAGTTATAACTAATATAAGCAAGCTTAAAGTAGTATCACTTTTCTTTCCACTGAATATATTATAGTGGAGGTAAATATGGATTATCACATTTTAGTAAATAAAAATAATCCCCTACCTAGAGCACATATACCTAATGACTTAATTGATGTAGGAAGTAAGTATAAAGAAGGTATCAAGCTAAATACTAAAGTAAAAGAATCTTTCGATATGCTAAAAGAAGAAGCCTTAAAAAAAGGGTACTATATTGATATCGAAAGTGGCTATCGTGATTATGATTATCAAGAAAAAATATATAATAGATTAGCGGCCGAGAAAGGGTTTAGCTATGCTATAACGAGAATTGCTGAGCCGGGAAAATCCGAACACCAAACAGCTTTAGCCCTTGACTTTTGTATCTATCGAGATGAAAAGTGTTATATCGAAAATGAAATAGAAGATTTTGAAGAAACCCAATGGGTTCATGAAAATGCTCATAAATACGGATTCATTCTAAGATACCCCGAAGGAAAGGAAGACATAACAAAATATAGCTATGAACCTTGGCATTTAAGATATATCGGTTCACTAGCGGAATATTTATATAATAATAATCTGACGCTAGAAGAATATTACCAAGAAAAGGAAAAGATATCTTAACTTTTCCTTTTTACAAACAATATTACTGTTTATTCAATTACTAAAAAAGAAAGGAAGTATTAAAATGCAATATAGTTATAAAATAGAGGGGCTCGAATGTTCTACTTGTGCCGAAAAAATAGAAAATGAATTAAAAAAGAATCAAAATATCAAGTCGGCATCTGTAAGTTTTGCTACATCAACAGTAACTGTGGAAACAGACATTTCCAATCCTTACGCCTATATAAAAAAAATTATATCTAAAGTCGAACCTGAAGCTACCTTACATCAAGAAAAAGAAAGCAAAGAAAAAACAAGCCCTTTTCTTCGTTTAATAGTAGGCTTTATTTTAGGAATATTAGGAATTATAATTAAATTGCCACATAAATTAAATCTTGTCTTTGTAATTTTAGGATACATTATACTCATATATAAAACATTTATCATAAGTTTAAAAAAATTATCTCACAAAAATATTGATGAAAACTTTCTCTTGATAGTATCTGCTACTGGAGCCTTTTTCCTTAGTGAATTATTAGAGGGACTCATGGTTATTTTCTTATACGAATTAGGCAAAGTATTAGAAGAAAAAGCCATAAATAAAAGCCGAAAATCAGTATCTGATTTAATGAATATCAAAGAAGAAATTTCCAATCTCAAAAAAGGAAACAAAATAGTCAAAGTACCTACGGAAAGTATAGAAGTAAACGACATTATTGTCGTCAAAGTTGGCGAAAAAGTACCATTGGATGGCATTGTTGTAAAAGGAGAAGCCCTTTTAGATACTAGTAGTATAACTGGTGAGTCACGTCTTATGGAAGTAAAAGAACAAGATAATATTTTGTCAGGAACAATAAACAAAAAAGGATTAATCGAAATAAAAGTAACGTCGACCTATCGAAATTCTACTGTCAGTAAAATATTAAATCTCGTTGAAGCAGCAACCGAAAGAAAAGCCAAAACCGAGACCTTTGTTTCCCAATATGCCTCATATTATACTTTCGGCGTATTAATTATATCAGTTCTTATTGGTTTGTTTCTTCCTCTTTTTACATCCGTAACATATAAAGATAGTATCTACAAAGCCTTAACCGTTTTAGTTATATCATGCCCATGTTCCATTGCTATTTCTGTACCACTATCATATTTTTCCGGTATCGGAAGAGCATCTAAAGAAGGAATATTAATTAAAGGAAGTAATTATCTCGATAACATTAGAAATATTAGAGAAATAGTCTTTGATAAGACAGGAACGATTACGACTGGAGACTTTTACGTATCAAATATCAATATTTATGATGAAAAATATCGTGAAGATGAAATCCTAGAACTATATAGTAAAGGAGAATCATTATCAAATCATCCTATAGCTAAGTCAATCCTTAAAAGATATCAAAAAGAAGTGATAACTTCTGATATCAAAGACTATAAAGAACACTCTGGTAAAGGAATAAGCTATACTTATAACAATCAAAAAATAAAAATTGGTTCACCTACTTTTTGCCATTCCGAAGAAAAAGATAATCATGGAAAAATATATCTTTCCATAAACAATAAAGTCATATCTTCTCTCGAAATAAAAGATGAAATAAAAGAAGGCGCCCATACCACTATCGATAGCTTAAAAAAAATGAATATTAAAGTTCGTATGTTTACTGGTGATTCCAAAGAAAAAGCTCACGAAATAGCATCAATAGTAGGAATAGATGATGTCAGTTATGAAATGTTACCTCAAGATAAATATAATTCCTTAGAAAAAATAATTGCTAAAAATAAAGATAAAAAATATCTAGTAGCCTTTGTCGGAGACGGTATCAATGATGCTCCAGTTATAACCCTTTCAGATATCGGTATCTCGATGGGTAATATAGCCTCTGACTCCGCTATCGAAGCTTCTGATGTCGTTATCATGAATGATAATTTAGAGAAAATAACTCAAGCTATCTCTATATCTAAAAGAACTAGTCAAATAATTAAAGAAAATCTTATCTTTGCCTTTATTATTAAAGTATCAGTTTTAATACTTACCATATTTGGTATATCAACTATGTGGGAAGCCGTCTTTGCAGATGTAGGTGTAACTATTATTTGTATATTAAATACTTTACGATTATTAAAAAAATAGTTTATAGAAGATGTCACAATCTTCTTTTTTCTATAAAAATATGTTTTAATAGCATATATTTTTTGCTATAATATATATAGTGATGAATTAATGAGAAATATATATGATTTAACATTAGAAGAATTAGAACAGTATTTTTTGCAGATAGGAGAAAAAGCTTTTCGCGCAAGTCAATTATACGAAGGCCTTTATAAAAAAAGATTCTCATCATTTTATGAAATGACAAATATCAGTAAAGATTTACGTGAAAAATTAACTAATACCTTTTCTTTCTATCACATAAAATTATTAGTAAAACAAAAGGGCGATAACGTAAACAAATACTTATTTGAATTAGAAGATGGCAATAAAATAGAATCTGTATTGATGTTTCACAATTACGGAATTAGCATTTGTGTTTCTTCTCAAGTAGGATGTAACATGACTTGTGCTTTTTGTGAAAGTGGAAGATTAAAAAAAGTTCGCGACCTTCTTGCCTACGAAATCGTACAGCAAATACTTACTATCGAACAAGATATTCAAAAGAGAATAACCCATGTCGTCGTTATGGGAATTGGAGAACCATTCGATAATTATGATAATGTTATGCGTTTTATCAAGATAATCAATTGTAATAAAGGTATCGATATTGGTTCGAGACACATAACCATTTCCACTTGCGGTGTTATACCAGGCATTAAAAAATTTATGAATGAAAAAGGTCAAGTCAATTTAGCAATCAGTTTACATGCCCCTAATGACACGTTGCGAAGCAAATTGATGCCAATAAATAGAGCTTATAAATTAGATGAACTCATGAAGACAATTAATGAATATATTAGAAAGACCAATCGCCGAGTAACATTTGAATATATCATGCTCGAAGGTATCAACGATAGTGAAAAAGAAGCTAATGAATTAATAAACCTTTTAAAAGGAATGAATTGCTACGTAAATTTAATTCCTTATAATGAAACGGAGAATACTTCTTTTAAGCGTACAAAAGAGTGGAAAATTTTAAAATTTTATGATATACTAAAGTCAAATAAGATAAATGTAACAATTAGAAAAGAATTTGGTGGTTCTGTTGATGCTGCCTGCGGTCAACTAAGAGCCAAAACAGAATAGGAAGTGAATATATGCAGACCTTTTATATGACTGACGCTGGAAAAGTAAGAACCCATAATGAAGATAATGTTATTATTGTAAATAATAAAAATAACGAGTTTATGTTAGCGGTAGCGGATGGTATGGGCGGACATAAAGCTGGCGAAGTAGCTTCAAATATTGCTATCGAACATCTCACCGAAAGCTTTGAATCGAAAGATAGTCTCGGAAAAAAAGAAGATTGTATCGAATGGCTTCGAAATATAGTAAAAGAAATTAATGACAAAATATTTTCTTATACCGAGGAGCATCCAGAAAGCAAAGGAATGGGAACTACTCTTGTCGTAGCAATAAAAACTGATGATTACATATTATATGGAAATATTGGCGATTCATCTGGTTATGTCATGAAAAATGAAAAATTACATAAAATAACAAAGGATCATACTTTAGTAAATTTACTTGTTTCAACTGGTGAATTAACTCCCGAGCAAGCTAAATTTCATCCTCGAAAGAACTTACTAACAAGAGCCCTTGGAGCAAATGATCCAATAGAAATCGATATTTTTGATGTTGACAACACCGTAAGGGCCTTATTTCTATGTAGTGATGGTTTAACTAATATGGTAAATGACGAGCAGATTGAAAAAGTATTAAATAGTAATCTTGGAATTGAAGAACAAGTTGAAAAATTAATCAAAAAAAGCAATATGCGTGGAGGAACAGATAATATATCAATTGCTTATCTAATAAAGGAAACTGGTGATTTATAATGTTATCAAGAGGTCAAAAAATAAATGAAAGATATGAAATAATCAAAACGATTGGTGAAGGCGGAATGGCTAATGTTTACTTAGCTAATGATACCATTCTTGACCGCAAAGTAGCCATTAAAGTATTAAGGGGAGATCTCTCTACTGATGAAAAATTTATTCGTAGATTCAAAAGGGAAGCCCTATCAGTTTCTAATTTGTCACACCCTAATATTGTTGAAGTATATGACGTTGGGGAAGAAGATGGAAACTATTATATTGTCATGGAATATATTGAAGGAAAAACCTTAAAACAGCTTCTTCAAAAAAGAGGAGCTCTAACCTTAACTGAAGTAATTGACATTATGAGTCAGCTAACTGATGGACTATCACATGCTCATGAAGCTTATATAATTCATCGTGATATTAAGCCTCAAAACATTATGATTGAAGATAATGGTCTAATCAAAATAACCGACTTCGGAATAGCTATGGCCTTAAATTCCACTCAACTTACACAAACCAATTCCGTTATGGGTTCGGTTCATTACTTACCACCCGAACAAGCCAATGGAAAAGGTTCTACCATAAAAAGTGATATTTATTCTCTTGGAATATTAATGTACGAATTACTTACCGGTTCAGTACCTTTTAAAGGTGATACAGCGGTCGAAATAGCATTAAAACATATGAAAGAAAAATTACCTAGCGTCCGCAAGCAAAATCCGACAATACCTCAATCAGTTGAAAATATTCTTTTAAAAGCGACTGCCAAAAACCCTAAGAACAGATATGATAATGTAAGAGAAATGTATAATGATTTACAAACTGCCATGGATAGAACAAACGAGAAAAGATTAGTATATGAATATCCCGAAAATGACTTAGAGGAGACTAAAGTCGTTCCGACAATAAATAAAGAAGCAAAGAAAAGTACCGTTGATAAGCCATTAGATACTAAAGATGAAGATTCTCAAGAAAAAACAAAAGAAAAAAATAAATTACCAATTATTCTTGCCATAGTTTTACTTGTTGTCCTAATCGTTTTAGCAATCGTCGTTCTATTAATCAATAATAATGATGTTAAAGAAGTTAAAGTACCAGATGTAATAGGCTTAACTACCGAAGAAGCCATTGCTAAAATAGAAGATGCCGGCTTAAAATACACTACCAAAAGTGAAGAGAGTAAAGACATCGAAGAAGGCTTGGTAATTAGGACAGAACCTAAAAGTGGTTCGACCAAAACTAAAGGAAGTACCATTACCATCGTCGAATCGACCGGTAAAAAATATTTAGTTCTCGAAGATTATACAGGAAAAAATTATTATGAAATAAAAGCCAAACTTGAATTAAATGGTATAAGAGTAGAAATGAAAACAAAAAGTGTCGAAGATGCATCAGAATATAAGGACAAAGAAGATTTAATAATCGACCAAGAGCCCAAACCCAAAGAAGATGAAGAAACAAAATTATATGATGGTGATAGTGTTGTTCTTTACATCCCCGAAGTTGATGTTTACCCAGATATGGTAAAAGAAAAATGGACCTTATCACAAGTTCAAGATTTTGCTAAAGAATATAATTTAACATTAGATATTTCGTATGAAGAAAATGACACTGTCGATGAAAATATCGTTTTGCATCAAGGAAGAGTAGCGGGAGATCCTATTTATGAAGGATACACTTTAAAAGTAACCATATCTAAAAAGAAAGCTAAAGAAGAACCTATCGATCCTGTCTTACCTGAAGAAGATAAAACTCCAGAAGACAAAAAAACTGAATAAAGGAGCATAAATGGAAGGCATTATCATAAAAAATGAAAGTAATAACTATACCGTAAGAACCAAATCGGGTATTCATATTTGCAAACCTCGAGGCAAATTTCGTTTAGAAAAACAAATTCCCCTTGTTGGCGATAAAGTAGATATAGATGAAATAAATAACTATATCATCACAATTATGCCCCGCCGCAACTCGTTACTTCGCCCGCCAATAGCTAATGTCGATATAGCTCTAGTTGTTACTTCTGTAAAAGAGCCCAATTTTGATTGTAATCTTCTCGATAAATTACTTACGATTATATCATATAAGAAAATAACCCCCATTATCTGTTTAACAAAATTAGATTTATTAAATTCCAAAGAATTAAAAAAAATAAACGAAGTAGCCTCATATTACCAAAAAATAGGTTACCCTGTCGTTAAAAATACTGATATTAAAGAAATCAAAAGATTACTTAAATCAAAAGTAACTGTCTTATCTGGTCAGTCTGGAGCGGGAAAATCTTCCCTATTAAATAAGCTCGATAAAAACTTATCACTATCTACTAATGAAATATCTAAAGCTTTAGGAAGAGGCAAACATACTACCAGATGTGTAACACTATACGAAATAGATAATAATACCTTTATTGCTGATACCCCCGGCTTTTCATCGGTAGATTTTCGAGAAATGACCAAAATAGATATTAAAAATAATATGAAAGAAATCAAAGAAAATCAAGATAAATGCAAATATCGTGATTGTATGCATATCAAAGAAGCTGATTGTTATATAAAAAAACTTGTCTCATGTGGAGACATTCTACCATCTAGATATGATAACTATAAAAGTTTTATTGGAGGAAAATAACATGAAAATTTCTGTATCAATTTTAAATTCTAAAGATCGAAAAGAAGACATAATAGCTTTAAATAAAACAGAAATATCATATTTTCACATAGACGTTATGGATGGCAATTTTGTCTCTCAAAAAGCTTTTTCATCAGATGAAATAGTAAAGTTATCTACCATATCAGAAAAACCACTTGATATTCATTTGATGGTTGATAATCCTCTATTATATATTGAAGCTCTAAAAAACATACCCAATATAGAAAACATAACCATTCATTTTGAAATAGATAAAGATATAAATAGTATATTGACGAGAATTAAAGAGCTTGGCTTTAAAAGAGGATTATCGATAAAACCAAATACCAAAATCGAAGATATTATTCCCTATATAGATAATGTCGATTTAATCCTTTTAATGACTGTCGAACCTGGTTTAGGAGGTCAAAAAATCTTACCTCAAAGTAAAGAGAGATTACTAAAACTAAAGAATCTCGTCGAGAATAGAAACATTACTATTGAAGTCGATGGAGGCATAAATAACGAAACCATTAAAGATATATCACAGGCAGATATCTTTGTTGTAGGTTCATATATAACTCAAAGCCAAAACCCAATTGAAAAAATTAAAACTCTATTAGTATAAAATAAGCTCCTAACTTTATAATAATAAAGAAAGGAGTTTTATTATGCCAGAAGAAAACCAAAAAACCATCGAAGATGAAGTACTCGAAGAAGAATATATGTTAGGAAAGGAATACTATAACCATATATTAGAAAAAGCTAAAGAAGAAAATAAACAAAAATACAAATAAAAAAAGTAGATAAATCTACTTTCCTTAAGCAGCAACTTTGCTGTTTTTTTTCATTGTTCTAGCTTCTCTAACACTAGTTTTAATTTTATTACCGTTTTTATCTTTTACTGTAGTATAATTAACTTTTTGAGTACCTTTTGTAATCTTTAAACAATTAGGTCTATTATTTACAGATCTAGTTTTTTTAGTTGTTACCTTTTTCATCGTATTCCCTCCTCATCAGTTCGATATTAACTTTACCATAAAATTACCATTTAGTCAATAATTATTTAATATTTTTCTGTCGTATGTTTTTCTTTTTTTATAAATTCTCTAAGTATTTTCGTAATAGCCCTTTTCTCGATTCTCGATACATAGCTTCTCGATATTCCAAGTTCTTTAGCAATTTCTTTTTGTGTAATTTCATCGTGCCCGTTCAGTCCATATCTTTTAGTTAAGACTTCATTTTCTCTAGGAGTTAATATTTTCATATATTGTTTAAGCAATTTAATATTGTCACTTTTATATATTTCTTCAGCAAAATCCGGATCACTAGTTTTCAAAACATCTAAAATAGTAATTTCATTACCATCCTTATCGTAGCTTATTCCGTCGTAAATACTAACATTCTTTGCATTCTTCTTATCAGCCCTAAAATGCATTAAAATTTCGTTTTCCGAACACTTTGCTATATAAGTAGTAAGTCTAACGTTCTTATTCGGAGAAAAACTATCTATTCCCTTAATTAATCCGACCGTACCAATACCAATTAAGTCATCAATATCATTAGTATTTGATTCAAATTTTTTAACAATATGAGCCACTAATCGTAAATTATGTTCTATCAATTTTGCTCTTGCCTCTTTATTTCCATTAAGCATTTCTTTAATATACAATTCTTCTTCTTCCTTAGACAAAGGATCAGGAAAAACATTATTTGAATAAGCACCTGTAAAAAAAGTTAAATTATCTATAATGAAATTAAAAATACTAAAAAGCATTAAAAAATTACCTCCAATAAATAATATGCTAAAAGAATCATTCATTTACTTATATAATTTTTATTCCAATTAATTATTAAAAATATTATACTTTTCTTTTCTATAAAAATAAAGTATAATTATTTTGAGGTGCAATATGAACTATTTTTTTCCTGATATTTATCAAAAAAGTATTTATAGTATCAATTACGATAAGCTAAAAGAACGAGGTATAAAATGCTTGCTCTTTGATTTAGACAATACTTGCATTCCATATACAGATAGTGAGCCCACTCCTAAACTTAAAGAATTATTTTATAATTTGGAAGAAAAAGAGTTCAAAGTAATTATTTTTTCAAACTCTCCTCGTAAAAGATTAGAACCATTTAAAAAAGCTCTGGCTGTGGACTGTTGTGCTAAAGCCGGAAAACCAAGAAAAAGTAAATTTCTTAAAATACTTAAAATATATAATTACGATTTATCTGAAGTAGCTATAATAGGCGATCAGTTAGTTACTGATATATATGGCGGAAACAAAGTTGGAATAACAACCATATTAGTAAATCCAATGTCTGATATTGATATGCCATTCACTAAAATATATCGTTATATTGAAAAAAAGAAAATAGCTAAAATGACTAAGCAAAAAATATTTAAGGTAGGAAGATATTATGATTAAAAAATGTTCTGGCTGTGGCATATTACTGCAGACTATTGATAAAAGTCAAGAAGGTTACGTAGATAGTTTAGACAAAGATCTTTGTGAAAGATGCTTTAAAATAAAAAATTATGGTGAATATCAAAGTACAACTTTAAATAATGAAGACTATTTAAAGGTAATTGAAAATATTCCTAAAGAATCTCTAGTAGTCTATTTAACATCTGTCTTAGATATAAATTTAGATTATGCAAAAAAATTTCCTCATCTTCTAATAGTTTTAACTAAAAAAGATTTATTACCAAAATCAGTTAAAGACTATAAATTAATTAATTATGTTACCAATATCATTCCAAATTATCTTGATATTGAAGTAATAAGCTCAATAAAAAATTATAATCTAGATAATCTTATCTCTAAAATAAAGAGACACAGTCATAGCAAAGACATATATATTGTCGGAATGACCAATTCAGGGAAGTCTACCTTAATTAACAAACTTATAAAAAACTATTCTAATCAAAACTCTGAATTAACGACAAGTATGTACCCTTCGACAACACTAAATACAGTAAAATTAAAAATTGATAATTTAAGTATTATAGATACTCCCGGTTTCATAAGTCCAGGAAGTATTTTAAATTATTTAATACCATCAGAAATAAAAAAGATAACTCCCAAGAAGGAAATTAAACCACGAAGTTATCAGCTAAAAGGAAATAATTCTTTTACTATCGATAATTTATTGACAATCACCTATTATGATGATACCAATATTACCATCTACATTGCTAATAACATAAATATAACAAAAATTAATCCAAATAACTCAAAAATATCTAAAGACTATGAATATTCTTTCAGCTTATCAGCGAATAAAGATATAGTCATTGAAGACTTATGCTTTATAAAGTTTACTAAATCCTGTCGTGTAGATATATTTTGCCCTTACAAATTAAACATTTATGAGCGAGATAATTTAATTTAAAAGTAAATAATTCTATTTACTTTTTTAAATTTTTATATTATAATTTATTTATAATAAGGAGGGGCAGTATGACATACTTTACGAGAGAGGAATTAGATGATATCGCAAATAGTTTAATAAGTGAACCAACACGCGAAAATCTTCAAAAAATAAATGATAGATATAATAGTAATAATATTATTTCGGCCAATATAACTAATAATGAGGATTCATCTGGACCTTCTTCTTCTGAAATTACTTCTAATCCAGAAGTTCCTATTCAAGAACCTATAGTCGTTTCTATACCAAATACTGAGCCAGTTGTAGAAGAACCACTTCAAACGAGTACAACAACAACTAATTCTGGTATTGAAGTACCTACGTTATCGACACCAAATGAAAATGTTTCAGTAGAAGTTAATAATATGCCTAATCAAGGTACTATAGAGCCAGTTACCCCTGAATCAAATATTTATTCTGAGAATATACAACCCGTAGAATTACCAAATATTGAATTAAATACTTCGAATGTTCCTTTAGGAGCACCTGAAGTACCTACGTTATCACCTCCAAATGAAAATGTTTCAGTAGAAGCCAATAATATGCCTAATCAAGGTACTATAGAGCCAGTTACCCCTGAATTAAATACTTATTCTGAAAATATACAACCCGTAGAATTACCAAATACTGAATTAAATACTTCAAACATTCCTTTAGGAGCACCTGAAGTACCTACATTATCAGCTCCAAATGAAAATGTTTCAGTAGAAGTTAATAATATACCTAATCTAAACACAGTAAACACGGCGGAGGCAGTTACTCCTCCTTTAAATACATTCGCAAGTACTCCTAATACCAATAATAGTGCAGTACCATTTGATGGCAATCTATTTGCCCAGCCAAATACTAATCCCAGTGCAATGATGGAAACGACAGATAACTTTGGTGTAAACGAAATGCAAGGTACAAATGTTCCAATAGAAAATAATAACTTCTTTGGACCAAATGTCAATAGTTCACCAGTTAACAATCCGATTCCTATTACTGAACCCCAACCACAACCAGAAATAATAGGACCTACTATGTTCGGACAAATTCAAAATGATTATCAAAAAGTGGCGTAAATGTCACTTTTATTTTTATATATTGACATTCCAATTTTAATAATATATAATAACAAAAGAATTGAGGTTTATATGAATACAAAAACAATAAACATTAGAGCTTTAGCTTTCTTAGGGGATGCAGTATTATCGCTCTATATAAGAGAAAAATTATTAACTTCAGGATTAAATCACTCGGATGTACTTCAAAAAAAGTCTATAGAATATGTATCCGCTAAAAGTCAAAGACAAATACTAGATAATTTAATAAAAGATAATATTTTAACCGAAGAAGAATTATCTATCGTAAAAAGAGGAAGAAACAATAAAAATGATAATCATCCCAAAAATACCGATATAATAACTTATAAATTATCTACTGGTTTTGAAGCTTTACTAGGAGATTTATACATCAATAACAAAGAAAGATTAAAAGAAATTCTTGATAAAATAGAGGTGAGATAATGAAAATATATGGAAAAAATGTTGCCATTGAAAGATTAAATAGTAAAGAAAAAATAAACAAGATATATTTAAGTAATAATTTTAACGACAATAATATCTTATCACTTATTAATAAGAGGAATATTGTTCCCATATATTTAGATAATAAAAAACTAGATAGTATGTGTAAAGGACTACATCAAGGAATTATAATTGAAGTTGATGATATAAAAACTTATTCATTTGAAGAAGTAATACCTAGTATTTCTAAACAGTATCCTCTTATTGTTATTTTAGACCATATTGAAGATCCACATAATTTTGGAGCAATAATTAGGTCATGTGAATCTTTCGGTGTCGATGCTATAATTATACCTAACGACAGATCTGTTGATATAACAAGTACCGTTGTAAAAACATCCACAGGAACTGTTGATAAAGTAAAAATAATCAAAGTGCCAAACCTCAATATGACAATAAATAAACTAAAGAAAAATGGCTATTGGATTGTAGGAACTGACATGGAAGGAGTAGACTATACTACTATTGACTATCAAGATAAAATAGCCATTGTTATTGGAAACGAAGGTAAAGGGATCAGTAGACTTGTCAGCGAAAATTGCGATTATCTTGCCAAAATACCAATGGTAGGGACAGTAAATAGCTTAAATGCATCAGTTGCCTGCGGCATATTTTTATCAGAAATAAATCGTTCTAGGAGGCAAAATGGATAACGACTATGAATTACTATATCTTGCCAAAGAAAATAATGAAGATGCTATCGAGCTACTCTATCAAAAATATTTTAGAACAATATATATTAAGGTAACAAAGTATTGCAAAATTGGTGAATTAAATTTTGACGACTATATGAATATTGGTAACTTAGCCTTTTATAATGCTATTGATAATTACCATGATAATTATGCTTTTTCCACTTATATAAACTCTTATCTCAATAATGCTATGAATAATTATCATAAATCATTAGAAAGAAACAAGAATAAGACATTAAATGATGCAATATCTTTAGATGACATACTTAATTTCGACAATATTCCTACTGACGATCGTAGCAATCCCGAGACTATTTTACTTGCAGAAGAATCTTATGAAAACTTAAGAAATAAAATAATAACTAAACTTACATGGGATGAAGAACTAGTTTTTAGTTTGCGGGAACAAAACTATTCTCCTCGTGAAATATCGGAAATAATGGATAATAACATAAAAAAAATATATAATATAATTAAACGTATTCAAAATAAAATATCAAGTATAGTGTCAAGTTCGTATTAATTAAAACTAGTAGTATTTACATTTACCAAATTTTACTATATACTAAAGTTATCAGAAAGGAGAGGTTTTATGGGAGAAACAGAAGTAAAAAGTGTAATTGCCAAAGAAACGAGAGAAATATCTACCGCTATTATAAGCTTAATTCTTAGAGATTATGGCCTCGCCGGTATTGCTGAACTTGAAGAAATAATTAAAGAAGCTCGCAGCATTACTAATACAAATGAAAAAGAAAATATCATGCCAATTAATCCTAAAACATCTGATACTGAAATGATTCATAGTGATATTGATTTGCAGGAAAAAGAAAATACTATGCCCGCTAATCCTGAAATATCTGAAACATCTGAAAAATATGGAAATGGAATATATAATGACAGTGCCATTTCTGCTGTCATAGCGGATAATGAAGCAGGCCCTGAATTACCTAAAGGCAAATCGAGAGTATTAACTAATCCTAATATACCATCAGTAAAAGTAGACTCACCATTGCCAGAGGAGAGTCTTAATTATGAATATTTAGATGAAAAAATAGATAATCCTATGCCTATACCAAATCCATACGGGGAAGCGCCTAAAGCCAGTACAGAAAATATACCTCCTATAGAGGCCATTCCAAACCCATATGGCGAATTAAAAGTAGCAACTCCCGGAGAGAGTCTTCAAACAAATATTCCTAAACTATAATAAATATATTAAATGCTTCAATTAGCATTTTTTTCTTGTTTATAAAATTTTTAAAATATGATATAATACCAAATGTGTAGAAAAAGTAGGTGTATAAATTATGGATAAAATAGTAATAAAAGGAGCTAGAGAAAATAATTTAAAAAATATTAACATTGAAATACCTAAAAATAAATTAGTAGTTATGACCGGTGTCTCTGGAAGCGGTAAATCATCCCTCGCATTTGATACTATCTATGCCGAAGGACAAAGAAGATATGTCGAAAGTTTGTCAGCCTATGCAAGACAATTTCTCGATAATTCAAGTAAGCCAGATGTCGATACAATAGAAGGATTATCACCAAGTATTTCCATCGATCAAAAAACCACTAATAAAAATCCCCGAAGCACTGTCGGAACAGTTACTGAAATATATGACTATTTAAGGCTGTTATTCGCTCGAATAGGTGTACCATATTGTCCTCGTCATCACATTCCTATAACTTCACAGTCTATTGAAGAGATGACAACTAAAATTTTAGAATTAGAAGAAGGTACTAAAATAATGGTTATGTCTCCTATTGTCAAAGGAGAAAAAGGGACTCAAAAAGATACCCTCGAAAAATTACGTAAAGAAGGTTATATTAGAATTAAAGTTGATAATGAACTAAAAGATTTATCAGAAAGTTTTGAACTAGAAAAAAATAAAAAACATAATATTTCGGTCATTATTGATAGATTAGTCATTAAAGAAGGAATTAGAAGTAGGCTTTATTCTTCATTAGAAACCGCTACTAAATTAAGTGGAGGCAAAGTTATTATTGATGTTATCGGTGGTGAAGAAATACTTTTTTCTGAAGATTATGCCTGTCCTTACTGTGATTATTCTCTCGACGAATTAGAACCACGTATTTTTTCTTTCAATGCTCCCTATGGTTCATGTGATGACTGTAAAGGATTAGGAATTAAATACAAAATAGATGTCGATCTGGTTATTCCCGATAAAGACAAATCCATTTTAGAAGGAGCTATAAAGCCAATTAATATTGATGAAGAGTCGAGTATTACCTATACTGAATTAACAGCGGTTGCTTCCTTTTATAATATTGATTTAAGTAAAAAAGTCAAAGATTTAACCAAAGAAGAATTAAATATTATTCTCTACGGTTCCAAAGATTTAATAACTTTTAACTATGTCTCTAAAACAGGAAATACCAGAAAGACTACTAATTATTATGAGGGAATAATTACTAATCTCGAAAGAAGATATATCGAAACCAAAAGTACATGGATAAGAGAATGGATTGAAGGTTATATGACCGAACTCCCATGTGAAACATGCCATGGTTCTCGATTAAAAGAATCCGTCTTAAACGTCCTAGTAAATAAAAAGAACATATATGAAGTAACATGTCTTTCTATCGAAGAATTAAATAAATTTATCAATAATCTTAAACTTAGCAAAGAAAAAGAAGAAATAGCTTCCGTTATTGTCAAAGAAATATCATCCCGTCTAAACTTTTTAAATAATGTCGGTCTCGGTTATTTAACCTTATCACGTGATGCAGGAAGTCTATCAGGTGGCGAAAGTCAGCGTATAAGATTAGCTACTCAGATTGGCTCTCGACTTACAGGAGTATTATATGTCTTAGATGAACCCAGTATTGGTCTCCATCAAAGAGACAATCAAAAGCTTATAAATTCTCTTCTCGAAATGCGCGATCTCGGTAATTCCCTAATCGTTGTCGAACACGATACCGATACTATGCTAGCGGCAGATTATCTAATTGATATCGGTCCCGGTGCTGGAGAAAAGGGAGGCTATGTAGTAGCGGCAGGTACTCCTGAAGAAGTTATGAATAATGAAAACAGTATAACTGGAAGATATTTAAAAGGTATCGAAAAAATAGATATCCCAGCAAAAAGAAGAAAAGGAAATAAAAAATACCTAGAAATAAGAGGCGCTAGTGAAAATAATCTAAAAAACATTAATGTTAAAATTCCTCTTGGTACAATGACTCTTGTCACAGGCGTTTCTGGAAGTGGAAAGTCTACCCTTATCAATGAAATATTATATAAGAAAGTAGCGGCTACCATATACAAGTCCAAAGAAAAACCCGGCAAGCATAAACTAATCAAAGGTATTGAAAATATCGATAAAGTAGTTCAGATAACTCAAGTTCCAATTGGCCGAACACCACGTAGTAATCCTGCCACTTATACAGGAGTTTTTGATGACATACGAGACATTTTTGCGGAAACAAAAGAAGCTAAAATACGTGGCTATGATAAAGGAAGATTCAGTTTCAACGTCAAAGGTGGAAGATGTGAAGCCTGTTGGGGTGATGGTGTCAAAAAAATAGAAATGCACTTCTTACCTGATGTTTATGTTCCATGTGAAGTATGTGGTGGAACAAGATATAATAGAGAAACACTTGAAATCAAATATAAAGGTAAAAGCATTTATGATGTTTTAAACTTACGTGTTGATGAAGCAATGGAATTCTTCGAAAATCATCCTCATGTACTTCGAAAATTACAAGTCCTCCATGATGTTGGTCTCGGATATGTTAAATTAGGACAGCCCGCTCCTACCTTATCGGGAGGAGAAGCCGCTCGTATCAAATTAGCCAAAGAATTACAAAAAAGGCCAACTGGTAAAAGTCTCTTCATTTTAGATGAGCCAACGACGGGACTTCATCAAAACGATATCAAAAAACTTCTCGTTATTCTTAAAAGGATTGTCGATAACGGCGATACAGTCATAATTATCGAACATAATCTTGATGTTATCAAAATCGCTGACTATATTATCGATTTAGGTCCGGAAGGTGGAGTAGGTGGAGGAACAGTCGTTGCAACCGGTACCCCTGAAGAAGTATCAAAAGTAAAAGAATCATATACTGGAGCCTTCTTAAAAGATATACTCGAAAAAAATTAATAAGTAAAACAAGACTAAGCCAATTTCTTTAGTCTTGTTTTTTTTAATTATTTCCTTTTTAAAATATCTCTCGCAGCAATAAGCCCCGTCGCTGCAGCACTTACAATATTACCAGCTTTACCGGCCCCATCACCAATAAAGTAAATATCTTCATTTTCAAGTTTCATATTATTATCTGTCGTTATTTCATTACTGAAAAATTTTATTTCTGGACCATATAAAAGCGTCTCATCATTGTTGACACCGGGAATTATCTTATCTAATTCCTCCAGTCCTTCGAGAATATTTTTCAAAATTCTATGTGGTAGTACTAGCGCTAAATCACCCGCTACACAATCCTTAAGTGTTGGTTCAATAAAGCCCTTACTAATTCTATGCCATTCACTCCTTCTTCCTTGTCGTAAATCTTTAAGAGATTGAATTATCGGTTTACCATCACCCAAAACATTAGCAATTCTTGCTATCGACTCTCCATATAATCTCGTATTAGTAGTAGGATGCGTCAAATTAACTTTACATATAAAAGCAAAGTTACTATTATCAGACTTAACATCTTTTAGCGAATGACCATTTACACAAATGTATCCCTCATAGTTCTCTTTTGCTACAAAACCTCCCGGATTAGTACAAAAAGTTCTAATTTCATCATTGTAAGTTTTAGTTTTAATAAATATCGTTGGATCGTATATAATTGAAGTAATATCTTTTAAAATTTCTTTTCTAACTTCTACTCTCACCCCTATTTCAATACTCTGAGAAGTATAAGGAATATTGTATTTGTCAGCAAGCTCTTGAACCCACTTAGCACCAGTTCTTCCCGGAGCAACAATAACTTTTTTACTCTTTATACTTTTAGTACCTTTATTGTCACTGTAAGTTATTTCGTAACCATCTTTACAATTATTTATATCGAGTACATTTGCATTTTCAAATAATGTTACCCCATTATTTTCCAAAAAGTCACTAATTCCTTTTATATACATTGGAAGCTTATCAGAACCCAAATGTTTTTGCTTAATTATTAAAAGATTATCTCCTAATTTAGCAATTTTTTCTTTAATTTTTAAAGCCTCTTCCATATTTGTCGGATAGACCTCACTATCCATACCAAATTTATTAAAAATTTCCTCAGTATCGTCAATTATTTTATTAGCTTCGCTGATTCCCATATATTTATATAAATCAGTTTTACCAAGTTTAGGTATAAAATTAAGTTTACCATCAGAAAAAGTACCAGCACCACCATATCCCGATAAAATATTACAAGGATTACAATTCGTACAACTAATTCCCTTTTTATTCATCGGGCATACTCTCTTTTCAGCCTTTTTACCTTTATCGAAAAGTGCAATCTTCAAGCCTTTTCCTTTCATAACTAGTTCGTAGGAGGCAAATAACCCAGCAGGCCCTGCTCCTATTATAACAATATCGTACATAAAACCACCTTCCTAAATTAAATCAATATATAATATAAAAAAGTAGAAAAAATCTTTCTACTCGTCAGCTAAATTATCAAAGTAACCCTGAATAAATACTACAGGAGTTCCTTTATCTCCGCTACCACTTGTCAAATCACATAAAGATCCAACTAAATCTGTAATTCTTCTTGGAGTAGTCCCTTGCGATAACATATTTCCTTTTAAGTTAGCATCTTTTTTCTTTATTTCCTCTTTGATTGCCGTTTTAAGTTCTTCTCCTCTTAATTCTGAAAATTTATTATCGGAAATATACTTGAGTTTCAATTCATTAGGAGTACCTTCTAATCCTTTAGTATAAAATGGAGAAACGACAGGATCGGCAAGTTCCCAAATATGACCTACAGGATCTTTAAATGCACCATCTCCGTATACCATAACTTCAATATTTTTGCCAGTTTCATCTTTCAAACGTTTCTGAATATCTAAAACTAATTTATCTCCATCTTTAGGAAACAATTTTAATTTTTCCTCTGTCGATTTATTAGAACCCAAAAGACCATAAGTTGGATTATACCCACTTCCATTTACAGACTGATTTAAAATTTCATGTAAACTATATACATTTTTACATCCCGCATCTAATAATATTTTTTTAGTTCTAAATCTTGTATGAATATCACAGTTTAATACGTCGTCAGTATAATTTAATATAACTTTCGGATCATTAGCAAAGACAAATTCTACTTCACAGTCTTCTTTTTTTATCAAATCACGATAAAAGTCAACCATATTAATACCAGTAAAAGGGTGTTTAAAAGTTCCAAATACTTCTGTATATTCTTTTTCACTAATAATACTAGATAAATCATATTTACTATTTTCTAAAATATCTTCATCTAAAATACCATTGCCAACTTCATCAGAAGGAAAACTCAAAAGCATAGTAATTTTATCCATTGCTCTAGCCATTCCCTTTAGCATCATTGAAAATCTATTTCTACTAAGTATTGGAAAAACAACACCAATATTTTTTGATGGAAATTTTTCTTTCAAATCTAAAGCTATATCATCTACCGTAGCATAGTTACCTTCACTTATGCCTACGACTGCTTCCGTAACCGCGACTATATCTCTATCTCTAAATTCAAATTTTTCACTTTCCTTTGCCTTCATAAGAGCATCGACGACGATATTAGCTAAATCATCACCATCTTTAATTATCGGAGTTCTAATTCCCCTGACAACTGTACCTACATTTCTCATTCTTACCTCCATTGTACTACCGTACATTGATATTATATCATGCCAGTAACGATAACTGCAATAAAAATTTACAAAAATAAAAAGTAATTTAAAATTATCATATTTTTTAAATATCATATTTTCAAATTACTATAAATACCATGTCCTATTAATGTCACAACTTTGACTTAAAGGTTCTGGATTAGGCTTATCTAAAATAGCTATTGTCGGCATTTTAAATGCTGTTCCAAACATTATACAAGTACCGGGATGCAATGTCTTAATTTTATTTGTCACAGTAATATCTGCACTTGATATAATATCTTTAATAAACTGAAGATCTTTAGGATGAAACATTTTAAATACCAAGAAATTACTACACTGCGATATCGTCGTTTCCGATAATTCCGACGGCCTTTGTGAAACAATTCCTAGTAGAAGCCCATACTTTCTACCTTCTTTTGTAATTCTTTCAAAAATATTATAGCCTAGTATTTCGACATCATCATCATTTTGAACGTATCTATGTGCCTCTTCAAGTACTATATGAAAAGGCATTGAAGCTCTTTGATTTAAAGATACAATATAATCGAAGAGAAGCTTTGAATATATCTTAACCAAATTTTTAGCAAACCTATCATCGACATAGTTAATATTAAAATTAACAATCTGAGCTTTTCTTCCATTATTACATGTCAAAAGTAAATTAATATAACTTTCTCTATTTACATAGCCATTATAATCAAAATATCTTGAATAGTCACTATTCATAAGATTATTAAATCTAACTTTGAGAGTATTACCAAGTTCAAAAGCTGCATCACTGTTAAGAGAGCCTTCGGAAATTAAAGCAAACTCTAGTGCAGTGGAAAAATTAGCCATTGTATACATGTATTCTCCATTAGGAAGCGATAGCTCAAAATTATCTAGGCATAAGCTTTCTAAATAACTGATAACTAACTCGACATCTGCAAACTCGCCCCCCTGTTCGACGAATAGACATTGCCTTATAGTTCTAGTCCAGCCACCTTTTTCAAGCTTTACTTCCAAATTTAGATTAGCGGTATTAAACTTAGTTAATATTGAGACAATTTTATTTCTTATCATACTTGGACTTTTACCAGAAAATAATACATCTAAAAGACATCTAGCTATAATATCATTTTTTTGATTAATAACTTCATCTTCTTTTCTAGCAAAGTAAGATACTAGTTTTAAAGCCTTTTCGATAATTGGTAGTTGTTCTTTTGTCGTAACACCCATTAGTAGAGCAAGATCATCAATTCCCAAAAGCCAAAAAGGATAAGTAAGTATTTCAAATTCTGTACTATTCAAATCTGTTGTATATACTTTATAATTAATATTTTCATTAACTTCATGAATTCTCGAAAATGCTCTTTGATATTCACCATACGCATCGAATAGAAATATATTTGAATAAAAGGGAAGTGTTTTACATTGATAAAAAACTCCCTGTAAAATTTTAGCGACAGAATAACTTTTACCACTACCCGAATTACCGAGTATAGCAAAGTGATTCGAAAAGAAATTACCCACATCTAGTTTTATATCATAATCTGGATAGACATAAGACTTTCCTAATTTTATTGTATTAGGAGCATCATTATTTAAAATAATATTCAAAGTAGCATCGTCGATTAAATAACAGGGAGCTTTAAAAGAAGGCTTAGTTATATCGCCAAATAGAAATTTATTATCTCTAATTTCACCTACTAGAGATATTTGCATAATACCATTTCCTATAGCAATAACTTCTCCAACATTAGAAAATAAAGTATCTTTAATGACGACATTTTTACCAATTAGTCCTTCATATTCGTAGATATTGACATCTAGTTTAACTGATACAATGCCTTCGTTAATAGCTATTATCCTTCCTAACATATTCCCCGTCATATTCTTCACCTATTATAATTTTATCACATAAATAAAAAATTGTATATAAACAAATTGTCAAAACAAAAAAAATATGCTATCATTTTAAATAGGAAGTGAAAATATGATATGCTTAAATTGTGGATGTCAATTAGATTTAGAAGTTAAGTTTTGTCCCCATTGTGGTGCTCCTACTAAGATGTCTGATGAAAATAACGTTGGCGAAATAACCATTATAAGAGAGAAAAAAGTTTTTGGTTTTGCAATTGGCTTTGAAGCATATGTCGATGATACAAAACTTGGAAGTTTACCTAATAATAGTACTTTATCTTGCCATGTTCCTTATGGTACTCATGAAATCAAACTTACTTCTACTGAAAAAGATGTCATTCAAGATATTGAATTAAATGAAAATCAAAGAAATGTCGAGGTTCATATTATACCTAAAATGGGTTTACTAGCGGCCAAACCATTTATTCAAGAAATAAAATATAAATAGTAAAAACTATAGATACTTCTTAAATATATCTATAGTTTTTTCTTGAAACTTTAAAAAATCTTTAGCGTAGCCTAATTCCTCACTACTAACATCATCTTTATGTTCGCTAATCTTTTTTTCCATATCGATACTCCCCATCGATACACCTTTAATAAGCATATCGGCAATCGAAGAGTCACTGTTATCTTTCTTTACTTCTTTTTTAATTCCCATGTTAGCCATCATTTTTTCAAATAGTGTCGTTTCATCAATTTTTATGTTATTCTTTTTCAAGAATTTTTCCATTTTACTTTTCCATTCTTCATATTCTTTTAAGACATCTTCAGTCGTTTTCTTTATTTTATTATCTCTATCCTCTAAATCTCTAAGAAGCTTAGTTAGAGTATAAGATGCCATTTCAGCATCCTGATAGATATGAAGAGCAAGCTTAAAATTTTCTTTCATAATGCCTCCTTATTACTATTATTTACCAATATTAGTAAAAATATAAATAAAAAATCAGAATTTAATGTTATAATATGTCGGAAAGGAGAAATATTATGGCAAAAATATATTTAATTGCGAACACAAACTTTAATAGCGATAATGTTAATAATGAAACAATCAATAGTTGGAATGATACTGTTGAAAAAGATGACCTAATCTATCATTTAGGAAATTTCGGTACAGGATCTTTTGATGAATTAAAATCTATTTTTAATAAATTAAATGGTAATAAGTACCTTATTATGGGTGAAAAAGATACTAGCTTTGGAAAAGACTTTTTCCTAAGATTAGGTTTCAAAGAAGTATATGATGAAGAACATACTATTGGTAAATATGTCTTAACACATTATCCAAAAGATGTAGAATCAAATAAAATAAACATTTATGGTAGTAATACTAATGAAGAAAAAATAAAAGATTTTAAAAATAAAAATTATGTTTGTGTTTCGCTCGAAAGAATAAGTTTTAAACCAATTATGTTAAAAGAAGAATAAATAGGGTATAGCATCTTAAAATAAGATGCTATTTAATTGTCATTAAAATAAAACTTAATATATTTTACTCATATATTTTTTAGTAGTGCTTTCTATAATTATTTGTATAATAAAAAAATTATAATTTTATATATATAGTCAAATTAACCAAATTTATAACTATACATATACTATTTTGAAGGTGATTATAAAATGAATAATGAAAATAGAGCTACTAAAAAGGTTGTCATTGACCCAGGTCATGGAGGAAGCGACTCGGGTGCTGTTGGCAATAATAAACTTGAAAAAGATTATACTTTGTTAATATCAAAATACATGTATGATAGATTTAGAGATTTAGGAATACCAGTTGCTATTACGAGAGAAGAAGACGTAACCTTATCTCCGACGGATAGAACAAATAGTATTTTATCGAAGTTTGGAGATTCCAAAGATGTTATAGTGATATCTAATCACATAAACTCCGGAGGTCGGGACGCGTAATATGTGATTAAATTATGGCAATGGTGTATGACTTTGATAAGCTCCTATTTTACTGGAATATATATGCAAAAAATTTTGTACTTAAATTAACTATGTAGTAGTGATTATTTCCATAAAATTTGGTATAATAGATGTATAAAAAAGGAGGTAATTCTATGGATGAAATAACTTATGATAAAGTACAAGAAGAAAGCAATCCAAAAGTAAAACAATTATATTGGAATATAGCATTTGGTCTTCAAGATGTTGATGGATTAAAACCATCTAAATATATGCAAGAACTATCTGAAGAACATATTCAGGGTAAAAAGACTTATCAAGAAGTTCAAAATGAAATAACTTCCTATTATAGTAAAAATAAAGATAATCATGATGACGATAATGAAGAAGAAGCAGATGAAGTTGCAACTGCTATCTATGAAATATTAAGTGATAAATCATTTAGATTTGATTTCTTAACTTTTAAAAATTATCATAAAAGATTATTTACTAATTTGGATAGAGAAAAATATAATCCTGGAGTATTTAGAACTTATAATTTTACAAAAGATGAGCTTGTACTTAATGGAGATACAGTTCAATATCAATCGTATGATTTAATTGAAGAAACTTTAAAATATGATTTTAATGAAGAAAAAGAAATTGATTATAGTAAATTTAATGAAGAAGAATTAATAAATAGAATTGTTGAATTTACCTCTAGAATCTGGCAAGTGCATCCATTCCAAGAAGGTAATACTAGAACGACGGCTGTATTTATTCAAAAATATTTAATCAGTATGGGATTTAATATTAATAATGAATTGTTTAAAGAGAATGCATTATATTTTAGAAATGCTTTAGTAAGAGCAAATTATACCAATTATAGTAAAGGCATTAAAGAAACAAATAATTATTTAATTATGTTTTTTGAAAACTTGTTACTAAATAAAGATAATAGTTTAAATAATGATGATTTAAAAATATAAAAAATAGTAAAAGAGTTTGTGTGGATAGTGCAAACTCTTTTACTATGGAGAAAAGGAGAAAAAACAAATGAAAATAACAGTACAAAAAGATAAGGATTATACAGTAATGAGTAATTATCATTTTAAAGATAAAGAATTAAGTTTAAGAGCAAAAGGATTACTTTCTATGATGTTATCACTTCCTGATAGTTGGAATTATTCATTAAATGGTATAAATAGTATTTGTGTTGAAAGTAAAACTATAATTAGAAATGTAATTAAAGAATTAAAAGAAAAGCATTATTTAAAAGTAGAAGAAATGAGAAAAAATGATGGAAAAATTTATTATGAATATATCATATATGAAAAGCCTTTTGATTAGTCCAGATTACCTTTTAGGGTATCTGGATATTCCATATGCGGTATTTTAGTACACTATAAAGTATTTAATATATAAAATACTAAATAACAAGATAAATTAGATAAAATCCAAAATCGGAAACAACTTGACTGTGAATAGTCGAATTTTGTCGATAATTATGCTATAATTGTTATATAATTAATTTTATTTTTTACATGATGTGTTTTGTAAATTTTGGATAATGTTGGAGGTAGTATATGAGTAGTTATGAGGGTGAGAGAAAACTTGAAGATAGAATGATAGATCAGTTAAGAAGACAGGGATATAACTATGTTGAAATAAATGATGTT